>JAUIAA010000027.1 GCA_030425715.1 Bacteroidia bacterium
TTTTTTTAGCCTCTGCATTTGCGGCTGGACCCGCATTAATCATAATTGTATTGGCAATGATTAGAAGATTTACAGATTTCAACATTCCGGATAAGACCATAAAAAAAATTGCCTTGGTAGTTACTGTTGCAGCTCAAATTAATTTAATTATGTTAATCTCAGAGTTGTTTAAAGAGTTCTATGCCCCTACCCATCACAGTGAAAGTGCCTATTATTTATTTTTTGGTTTACACGGAAAAGCAAAACTAGTACCTTGGATTTGGACTGCAATTTCTTTAAACATAGTTGCAACCGCAATCTTGACCTTCCATAAGCTACGTAACAACCTTAGCATTTTATATTTTGCCTGTATTATTCTATTTGTGGGTATTTGGATAGAAAAAGGTTTTGGTTTAATCGTTCCCGGCTTTATTCCTGGTCCATGGGGTAAAATTGTGGAATACCTTCCAACCAAAGTTGAAATTGGAGTTACTATAGGAATTTGGGCTATGGGAGCTTTGATATTTTCTATTCTAGCAAGAACTGGTATTGCTATTGAATTGGGTAAATTGAGATATAAAAAATAGTCTTTAACAATCTAGAATAAAACTACTTTTAATTATTATATTGAAAAAACGCCTAAGTAATAATATACCTAGGCATTTAATTTATAAAATATAGTCAATTATTTCTTACCATAACACTAAATAAATTGGTATTTACTTAAAATAACTAAAGCCTTTTTTAGGATCTATGTTAAGTAAAGTTTCATATATCAATTTAATTACATTTTCCACGTCATCTTTATGTACCATTTCTACGGTAGTGTGCATATAACGTAGCGCCAAAGAAATCAGAGCAGATGGTACTCCTCCGTTAGAATAAGCAAAGGCATCGGTATCTGTACCAGTAGCCCTAGAGGCAGCCAAACGTTGAAACGGAATTTTATTCTTTTCTGCCGTGTCGATGACTAGCTCGCGCAAATTATTTTGAACCGCAGGTGCATAAGAAATAACTGGTCCATCGCCAGATTTGGTTTCCCCTTCTTTTTTCTTATCAATCATTGGAGTAGTAGTATCGTGGCAAACATCTGTAACAATCGCCACACCAGGCTGAATGGTATGTGTAATCATTTCTGCACCTCGCAAACCTATTTCCTCTTGAACCGAGTTGGTAATATACAAACCGAAAGGTAATTTCTTTTTATTCTCATGTAACAATCTAGCTACCTCTGCAATCATAAAACCTCCCATTCGGTTGTCTAATGCTCGGCAAACAAAATTGTTTTTATTTAAAATCATAAACTCATCTGGGTAGGTAATTACACAGCCAACATGCACTCCTAATTTTAAAACCTCTTCTTTGGTTTTACAGCCAACATCAATAAAAATATTATCTAATTTTGGTGGTACCTCCTTATCTTTCATTCTGGTATGGATTGCGGGCCAACCAAAAATACCCTTTACAATTCCTTTTTTTGTATGGATATTTACTCTTTTTGAAGGTGCTATTTGGTGGTCACTCCCCCCATTTCTTATTACATAAATTAAACCATCGTCAGTAATATAATTTACATACCATGAAATTTCATCGGCATGACCTTCTATCACTACCTTAAATTTTGCATCTGGGTTTATAACCCCAACTGCTGTTCCGTAATGATCAGTAATAAAAGTATCTACATAAGGTTTTAAGTATTCCATCCAAATTTTTTGTCCGTCAGATTCATAACCTGTTGGTGATGGATTATTTAAATATTGTTCTAAAAATTTTAATGATTTTTTATTAAGAATCTTTTCCGTTGCCATAAATCTATTTTTTTTACGAATGTAAGAATAATCATTAAAAAAATGACAGATTTCAAAGTACATATTCTTAATTTTGGACTGGTTTTTGTAACCAAAATAAACTATGAAAAAAGTACTGCTGTTATTCTTTATTTTTCACACTTTTTCAATACCTGCTCAAATTATTGAAAAAGACACCATTATTAATGACATGCTAGTTGTTAAAAATGATAGTTTAACACTTTCTTTAGATGAAGTTTTGGTATTTAAAAATAGAAAATTCAAATCTAATAAGGAAAGAAGATATTACTATTGGTACTATAAAAAAGTACATCGTGCATATCCGTTTGCAAAACTGGCTGCAGATAAATTATCAGAAATAAACCTAGAGCTAGAGGGTATAAAATCTAAACGAAGGCGAAAACGTCACATCAAAAAAATACAAAAGTTTATGGAGGGAACTTTTACCGATACGTTAAAAACCCTTACCAGAACCGAAGGTAGAATTTTAATAAAATTAGTACACCGTCAAACTGGGCAAACCATGTTTGATTTAATTAAAGAATACCGCAGCGGTTGGAATGCCTTTTGGTATAATTCCACTGCAAATGTATTTAAGCTTTCTTTAAAATCGGAATACCATCCAGAGAATGAAGCCCTTGATTTTATAGTAGAAGATATTTTACAAAGATCATTTGCTAAAGGTAATCTTGAAAATCAAAAACCAAAACTACCCATTGATTATTTTGAGTTAATGCAACGTTGGAGCGATATTGATGTACAAAAAGAGATCAAAGCTTATATTGATAAATACAACTAATTACTTTCTAAAAGAAGGGTTTAAGGGTGCAGATTCGTGATATTCTTGTTTAGAATTTTTAAACTCCTCAATTACAACGTCTATTTTTTTCTTAATATTTTCCTTGTTTGTATCATATTTTATGATTGGGTTTTCCTTTTCAGGAAATTGTTCTATCATAACGGTTGTAGAAGGAAACGCAAACTCTACATTTAAAGCAGCCGCTAATTTTACTATTGCCATATGCAACCTATGCTTGGAAGATTGTTCAATACCCCAATCTAAAGCTTTAAAATACACGTTTACTAAAATTAATAAAGCAGAATCTCCAAATCCGCTAAACTCTACATTATAAGATTCACTACGGGTATCAGGGTGTAGATCTACTATTTTTCTAATTCCTTCCACAAAAGCCTCAATCAATTCTGGAGGCGTATCGTAACGAATACCTAATTCTGTGTTATATCTTCTAAATTGTCGCAGTCCTTTATTATTCACCTCTACTTCGGTAACCTTGCTATTTGGAATTTGAAAAACCGAAGTATCTGCTGCCCTTACTCTAGTAGACCGAAGCCCTACTTTTTCTACTACCCCTATTACCGAACCTATTTCAATCCAATCGCCAATATGAAAGGGTTTATCTAAAAAGATAACTACAGTTCCGATAAGATTTTTTACCGAATCTTGCGCTGCAAATGCAAAAGCTATGCCCCCAATTGAGGCTCCAGCCAATACTGTTTTTGGATCCACACCAAAAATGGTAAGCAATTTTAAAAATCCTAAAAAGTATACAAATCCAAATAATATTTTTTTTAGGATTGGCGATAGTTGTTCGTCTAATTTAGAATGAGTTCTCTTGCTAAATTTGTTAAAATATAGCATCACCATCTCCATTAAATTTAACAATATGAATACCCAGAAAATGGTTTCTGCAATTCTTAACCCTAAAAATAAATAGATATTTAAATCCACCAACTGTAAGGATGGGAGTGTTTTTTTGATAAATTGAACCACCAACAATAATACAATGGATCGTACTAGGCTTTTAATTAATTTATCGTCAAATTTATTTTTATCCTTTAAAATAAGTCGTTGAATTTTTCGAACAATAAAAAAAAGTATTGGCCTTAACAAGAAAAAAACAAGTATACTAGCAATAATTAATATTGTACCTCCAATAATTTTCCATAATTCTACAGAGAAAATCTTATGCGTTTTTAGTTTAGGAAATTTTTCTTGCACCCAATTTAAACGCCATGGAAAAACATCATTATATATGGCATCTAAATTATCTACCGTTTCTTTTGAATAATACCAATTTCTACCAATTTTCTCTACATATACCAATGGTAATTCACTAGGAAAAGGTACGTACATTTGCTTTGCTTTGTCTAAGCTCTTTAACGGATTAACAATAGAATCAACAAAATTTGGATCATTCGGTATTTTATTAATATCTACCAACAAACCTTTACCATCTAATATTTGTTTCAACTTTATGGCTTCTTCAACTGCCTTTTTATGCGATAAACCATGAAAAGTTTTTGCCGCTTCGTCTGGTTTATAACTATCTGGCATTAAAAAATAAAGGTGAGAATAAATGGTCGCTCTCGGGTTCGACAAATCAGCCTTTACCGCTTCTTGTGCAAAAGCTATCGTACTTAAAAAAAGAAATACAACTAAAAGTTTCTTCATTTTATAGTTATTAAAAAAACGAAAATATAAAAAATGGTTAAAATATTATGAATTAGAAGCTCTGGTTTTTTTAGGCATTACGCTTACATAACCCCTATTATTTCCTTTAATATTCCTATTTTTTTTATTCGATTTAGATTTTTTAAAATTATTAGTAGGCAAAAGTCTATCTACCAAGTCATTGCGGTTAACTCGCTGTAAGGTATTACGTATCCATGAATGGTTCTCTCTTTTATACCAAAAGAAAAAACGATGCTGGTCTTCTTTTTCCTTTTTGGTTCGTGGAGTAAAAACTTCTTTTAAAGTATAGGGGTGAAACCCACTGTAATAAATAACCGTAGCAACCGTCATTGGAGTTGGGGTAAAACCCTGAACTTGTTCCAATTGAAAGCCCATATCTTTGGTTTCAACCGCTAAATTCGCCATATCCTCAACCTCACAAGCTGGATGATTGGAAATAAAATAAGGTATCAACTGCAAGTTTAATTTTTTTCTTTTATTGATTTTGTCAAAACCTTCTTTAAACTTATGAAAATAAGAAAAAGATGGTTTTCGCATCAATTTTAAAACTGGATCTGAGGTGTGCTCTGGTGCAACTTTTAACCTCCCTGAAACGTGATTGGTAATCACTTCTTCTGTATATTCTTCTAACTCCTTCGGATCCGCATTTTTATTAAATTCTGGCACCAACATATCATAACGAATTCCACTTCCTATATAAGATTTTTTCACTGTCGGATGCGCATCTACTGCTTGGTATATCTCAGTTAAAGGTTTATGCGATGTATCTAAATTATGACAAATCACAGGGTTGATACATGATGGGGCTACGCATTTATCACAAATACTCTGTACTTTTCCTTTCATTTGGTACATATTTGCTGATGGACCTCCAATATCTGATAAATTACCTTTAAAATCTGGCATTTGGGTAACTTTATCCACTTCGTCTAATATAGATTTTTTACTTCTACTTGCAATAAACTTTCCTTGATGTGCAGAAATGGTACAAAAACTACAACCTCCAAAACACCCTCTATGGATATTGATAGAGAATTTGATCATTTCATAAGCTGGTATTGGACCTCTGTTTTTGTATTTTGGATGTGGTAATCTAGTATAGGGTAAATCATAAGATGCATCAATTTCTTGTTCTGTCATGGTAGGAAAAACAGGGTTGATTACTAAGGTTTTTCCGTTCACCTTTTGCAAAATTCTCCTTCCGTAGGTTTTATTGGATTCTTGCTCAATGACTTTAAAATTAGATGCAAATGATTTTTTATCTTTTAAACAAGTTTCATGGGAATAAATTTCAATATCCTCCCAATTTTTATTCTTTGGCAATGGTTCGTGCTCATCCATTAAAAAAGCAGTCTGTTTGATGGTTTTTAAAGAATCAAACGGAACTCCTTTTTGCAATAAGTCTACAATTTCTCTAAGCGGTTGCTCCCCCATACCATACACCAATAAATCTGCTTTAGAATCGGTTAAAATATTTGGTTTTAAAGTATCACTCCAATAATCATAGTGTGTAACTCTTCTTAAAGATGCCTCAATTCCACCCACTAAAACTGGAACATCAGGGAATTTTTCTTTTAAAATATTTGAATAAACAGTAGCTGCATAATCCGGTCTAAAGCCCTTATCTCCATTTGGTGTATAAGCATCTTTATCCCTTCTACGCTTGTTGGCTGTATAATTACTTACCATAGAATCCATCGCTCCAGCAGTAACTGCAAAGAATAAATTAGGTTTTCCTAATTTGGTAAAATCTTGCAAATTATCGTGCACACTGGGCTGTGGAATAATCGCTACCCGTAATCCAAAGCTTTCTAATATCCTTCCAAGTACTGCAGGACCAAAAGCTGCATGATCTACATAAGCATCGCCACTAAAAATAATTACATCCAATTCTTGCCATCCTCTAATCTTCACTTCTTTATTTGTAGTGGGCAGCCAATCCGTTAGTTGGTAGGTTTTTTCCATGCTGCAAAATTACGTTAAATAATAATGCTAACCTTAAATTTATGTAACCTTTTGATTATGTGATAAATACTGTTAAAATATTGTTAAGAATTAAACCTAGAAGTTATTGAACTGTCTTAAGCATATATATAAATTTAAATTACTTATCATGAAAAAACTATTCACATTAATCCTTTTGGGATTTGCAACCTTAACTTTTGCTCAAGAAAAACATGAAAAACCGGATAATGCGGAGAAAATGACCCCGGAACAAAAAGTTATTTTACAAACAAAACAAACCACTCTTGCATTAGATTTAGATGACAGTCAGTATAAAAAATTATTAGACCTCAATAAAAAGAAATTAAAAAAGAAAAAATACAACAAAGAGAATTACAAAAACTTATCGGCAGACGATAAATTTGAGTTAAAAAGTGAATTGATAGATGCTCAAATAACCTACCAAAGAGAGGTTAAAAAAATATTAAATGACGAGCAATATAAATCGTGGAAAAAAATGCGTGGAAAAAAAATGAGATCTATGCAACACAAAAAACATAAAAAAGAATATCAAAAAAGAAAAAGAATGTAGTTAAAGTAAATAGTCTCTCCATTGGGGAGACTATAAATTTATTTCCCAAGTATTTTTTACCTCGTTAATAATAAAAGTACTATGCGTACTACTAATATGGTCTAAAGTTGTGAGCTTGTCATTTAAAAATTTTCGATAAGCTTTCATGTCTTTCACCACTATTTTTAAAATATAATCGTATTCTCCGCTTACGTTATAACATTCTATTACTTCTTCAAATTTAATCACATCGCTTTCAAATTGTACCACGTATGCATGTTTATGTTGTAACAATTTAATCTGACAAAAAACGATGAATCCTTTCCCTACCTTCTCCTGATTTATTAAAGCAACATATTTTTGAATTACCCCATTTCGCTCCATTTTTTTTATACGCTCATAAATTGCCGTGTTCGATAAATTAAGCTCCAAAGACAAGGCTTTTGTAGTTAATTTACTGTCCTTTTGCAGGAATTTTAATAGTTTTTTATCAACTTCATCTAGTTTCATCTGAGTATTTTTCTAATTTGTATACAATTATTAGGTATAAAAAGTAAATATAACTATATTATATAATTTTTTTAGTATTATATTTTAATTTTAATTACTACTATTGAATTTTTAACTATTAAGATATATTTTTGTAGAATAAAAATACAGCAATTATGAAATTCAATCCAGCAGATAAAATTCAAGATTTACAATACTTTGGAGAGTTTGGAGGCGTAAATCCTTCCATTTCTGACTCCTCGACATATACATTTTTAGCAGCAAAATCCATGATGGATACCTTTGAAGGCAATCAAGAAGGTTGTTATTTATATTCTCGTCATTCTAGTCCGTCAAACTTGTATTTAGGCGAAGCTTTAGCAGCGATGGAAGGATCTGAATCTGCAAATGTATGTGCATCTGGTATGGGAGCCATCACTCCTACATTAATGCAAATGTGTAACCAAGGCGACCATATCGTTTCTTCCAGAACAATTTACGGCGGCACCTACGCTTTTTTAAAAAACTTTGCTCCAAAATTTGGTATTCAAACTAGCTTTGTAGATATCACAAATCTAGAAAAAGTTGCTGCAGCTATCACCAAAAACACTAAAGTAATTTACTGTGAATCTGTAAGTAACCCCTTATTGGAAGTAGCAGATATTATTGCCTTGTCAAAGTTAGCCAAAAAACACGGTATTCAATTGGTGGTAGATAATACGTTTTCGCCATTAAATATTTCACCAATAAAATTAGGAGCCGATGTAGTAATACACAGCTTAACAAAATTTATCAACGGAAGTAGTGATACGGTTGGTGGTGTAATTTGTGGAACCAAAGAATTTGTAGATAGTTTAAGAAATGTAAACGACGGTGCAAGTATGTTATTAGGTCCCGTTATGGATAGTCTTCGTTCAGCAAGTGTTTTAAAAAACTTAAGAACCTTACATATACGTATAAAAAAGCATAGTGAAAATGCCTTACATCTTGCACAAAAATTTGAACAAGACGGATTAAAAATAATATATCCCGGTTTAGAAAACCATCCGCAACACGAATTGTTTAAAAACATGTATAATGAAGAGTACGGTTTTGGTGGCATGTTAGCCATTGATGCTGGTTCTTTAGAAAAGGCTGATGAATTGATGGAGTTAATGCAAACAAGAAACTTAGGATATTTAGCAGTTAGTTTAGGTTTTTATAAAACCTTATTCAATGCTCCTGGAACGGCGACATCTTCTGAAATTCCTATTGAAGAACAAAAAGAAATGGGATTAACAGATGGATTGATACGTTTTTCTATTGGTTTAGATAACGATATTGAGCGTACTTACCAAGCCATGAAACAATGTATGTTAGAATTGAAAATACTCTAAAATTGCGTAGGCATTGATTTAAGATTTCATCAAAAAAACAAAAAATCCTGTTATTTCTAACAGGATTTTTTTGGTGGGCAATGAGGGATTCGAACCCCCGACCCCCTCGGTGTAAACGAGGTGCTCTGAACCAACTGAGCTAATTGCCCTAAGCGGTTGCAAATATAATTGAGTTTTTTAATTTGGCAAACTTTTTAAATGAATATTTTAATCTTTTTATAAAAAAAATTCACTCAAAATGGATGTAAAGTTTTTAGTTAGTAGTAACTCTGTTTAAAGTATTCATTTGCTATAACTAACACAACCTACCAAAGAGTATTTTGCAATATAGTTAAATATTTTCTTCTTACATGTATGTTATTGATAATGTGTATATTACGGCTTATTAAACTCATTCTATAGTGGTAATTCGGCTACCACAAATGTACTGCCACCAATATAAATAATATCATTTGTATTGGCAGCTCGTTTTGCACTTTGGTAGGCATGATTTACACTCGAAAATATTACTCCATTTAATTGAAATTTTTTCGCTTCATTTTGTAATTCTTTGACATTTAAACCCCTAGGAATATCTGGTTTACAAAAATAATACATCGCATCTTTTGGGAATAGAGGTAAAATATTATCCAAATTCTTATCGTTTACTACCCCTAATACAATATGTAATTTTTTAAATTTCTCTTTTAAAAGCTGGTTTAGCACCATTTGTAAACCTTCTTTGTTATGTGCTGTATCGCATATAATTTTAGGCTCTTTTCCAAGTATTTGCCACCTTCCTTTTAAACCAGTATTTTCCACTACTTTGCTCAATCCTTGCTTTATCGCTTTTGCGGAAATCTGTAACTCCCTATCTTTCAAAACTTCTAAAGTCTGTAAAACTGTTCTTAAGTTTTTAGATTGGTAATTTCCCAATAAGTCTGTACTATAATTATTGTGTAAATTTGATGCAACAAAGCAAATTGGCGCATTATGTTTAAATGCTAGTTCTTTAAATATTTTTTCTGTTTCTTCTTGTTTTTCTCCGATAACTACGGGTGTATTCGGTTTGATTATTCCTCCTTTTTCAAAAGCAATTTCTTGTAGGGTTTCCCCTAAAAACTGCGTATGGTCTAAACCTATATTGGTAATAACTGAAACCAAAGGATGGATTATATTGGTAGAATCCAATCTACCTCCCAGTCCAACTTCTACAACCGCAATATCTACTTTTTGTTTAGCAAAATAATCGAAGGCCATTCCAACGGTCATTTCAAAAAATGAAAGTTTTTGCGACTCTAAAAATGTCTTATTTTCTTCAACAAAAGCAATGACATTATTTTCTGGAATTTCTTTACCGTTGATTTTGATGCGTTCTCTAAAGTCTTTTAGGTGAGGTGAGGTATACAGACCTACTTTGTAATTTGCTTCTTGTAAGACTGATGCCAACATATGACTTGTTGATCCTTTGCCATTGGTTCCCGCAACATGAATAGATTTAAATTTTTTTTCTGGAAAACCTAACCATTCCGACAAAGCTAAAGTATTGGTTAAATCCTTTTTAAAAGCAGTAGCCCCCTGTCTTTGATACATTGGAAGTTTCGTAAACATCCATTGTAATGTTTCTTGGTAGTTCAAAGTTATTCTGATAAAGAGAAATTATAAATAATTGTTCCTATTTGTTTAGAAGGTGCATTGGCATCTGCATTAAATTTGGTTTTTAAGGCCGCTTCTTTTGCTCTTTTTAATAAACATGGAGCTGCATTGGTAGTTCCTTTTACTCCAGCTTGAGCTGCAAAAACTTTTCCTTGTTGGTCTACAGAAATACTAACAAAAACTCTACCTTCTTCATTACAATCGTAAGTAGGTTTTGGCTTTGCTAATGCTTTTCTATTGCCCAATCTATAATTTCCGCCGCTTCCTCCTCCACCGTTTCCATAATATCCACTGGCATTTGGGTCGCCAGTTACTTTTCCTTTATCTCCAGCTTGGTTATCATCACCCTCTCCACCGTTTGCCTTACCATCTTCCTTGCTAAATCCGCCCATTAAGGCATCTAAGTTCTTTCTTTTGGCCGCTTTTTCTTGTTGTTCTTTTTCTATTCTTCTTTTTTCAGCTTCTGCCTTTTCTCTTTTCTCTTTAGCAATTCTTTCGGCTTCTGCTTTACGTTTTGCTTCTTCTTGCTGCCTTTTAGCTTCTGCTCTTTTATTTGCTTCTTCTTGCTTTTTTATAGCAATTGCTTCCTCATTGTTTTGGGTAATTACTTCTTCCGCGGCATCAGAGCTTTCCGCACTACTTTCTTCTACTACCTCTTCAGGAGTATCTTCTGGTTCTGGCTGAGATTCTTCTACCACTTCTTCTTCCTGCTCTTCCGTTTCTTCTTGTAAAGGTTTTAGTGCCTCTTTAGGTTGGATATTTCCACTTCCCACATTGGAAGTCCCAAAATTTACTGCAATTCCATATTCTAAAGGAGGATCAAAATATTTCATCCCAAAAGTAAAGATAATCCATAAAATTAAAAGGGCGATTATCCCTGTTAGGGTAGCCGATTTCTTTTTATGTGTGGTATCTAAAAAAGCCATAATTATTTAGGACGAACTGCAAGTATCACTTTAATTTTATTGCGATTGGCAATATCTAATATTTTAACTGCCTTTTCAATAGGCACTCCTTCTTCCGCTCTTAAAACAATCGTACTTTGCTCTGTGTTTTTAAATTTATTGAGCAAATATTGTTCCATTTCACCTTCTTTTACTCTTTGCTTATCCACATAGTACTCCAATTTTTTGGTAATACTCACGGCAGTAGATTTACTGTTTTCTGTTTTTCCTTGTGCCTTTGGAAGAATGATATCTAAAGCATTAACGGTTACAAGAGTAGATGTTAACATAAAAAATATCAATAAAAGAAAAACAATATCCGTCATAGACGACATATTGAAACTTGGATCTATTTTATTTCTTCCTCTAAAATTCATAACAACTTAAACAGGTTCGTTTAATAAATCTAAAAACTCAACCGAGTTGGCTTCCATTTGATAGACCACTTTATTGGTTCGTACAATAATATGGTTGTACGAGATATAAGCAATAATCCCTACAATAAGTCCTGCAACGGTAGTAGTCATAGCCGTATACAAACCATCAGAAAGCATTTTGATATCAATTTGCCCTCCAGAATTAGCAATTTCATGAATGGCTACAATCATTCCTATAACGGTACCTAAAAACCCAATCATGGGAGCAGCACCTGCAATAGTTGCCAATACACTTACGTTTTTTTCCAGCTTATAAATCTCTAATTTTCCTGCATTTTCAATAGCGGTATTGATATCTTCCAAAGGTTTTCCAATTCTAGATATGCCTTTTTCTATCAATCGTGCTACTGGTGATTTATTACTTTGCGATAATATTTTTGCAGCCTCTAAATTTCCATTTTGGATGTTATCACGAATTTGATTCATGTAATTTTTATCAATTTTTGAAGCTGCTTTGATTGCTAAAAATCTTTCAAAATAAATATACAAAGCCACCAATAACAAGACAAACAATAATGCAATAATAATCTGCCCACCTAGACCACCGTCTAAAATTAAATTAAAAATGGATAAAGTTTTTTCTTCGGAAACTGCACCTTCTAGATTCTCAGGATCTATCCCGGAACCTTGCTGAAAAAGTAAAGACATATTTTTGGTTTAAAGGGTATTTTAATTGTAACGAATTTACCTCGTTTTAATTGCACTAAAAATGTGAAAAAAATATTAAATTTTAAAAAATCATTCTAATTACCATAAAGGATAATGCTCCTGCTAAAAACCCTGCTAAAGCAAGCCATGCTATATTCTTTAAATACCAGAAAAAATTTATTTTTTCCATACCCATTGCAACTACACCTGCCGCAGAACCAATAATTAACATACTACCACCAGTTCCAGCAGAATAAGCAATAAAATGCCAAAGTGAACTATCCATTGGATCGGCAAACATACCTATACTTGCTGCAACTAAAGGTACATTGTCTATAACTGCGGAAGCAACCCCTAATATCATTACCACTAAATCAGAAACTGTATAACCAGCTATAGCAGGTTCAGTACCTAACATTGGAATGTTTTTATTTAAACTTTCTGCAAAATGAAACAAAACACCAAGTGATTCTAAAGCTGCAACCGCCATTAAAATTCCTAAGAAAAATAAAATACTAGGCATTTCAATTCCTGCTAAAGATTTATGCACTGGGCTATGTTGCGCAGTATCTCTTGAATCTTGATCAATCATGGTCAAGGCAAATAATCTATTGGAATAAATTTCGGCAAAAATAGCCACGATAGACAAACTCAACATCATTCCTACATAAGGCGGTAAATGTGTTATGGTTTTAAAAAATGGCACAAAAATAATTGCCCCTAAACCTAAATAAAGCATCACGCTACTATATTTACCTTGTGGGTCTTCATCATCTTCCTCTACCTCTGTTAAATTACCTCTAAAAACTTTCATTCTTGATGCAATTAGTGTAGGTATTAACATACATATCAAAGATGGTATAAATATATGCTCTATTAGTTTGGCTGCCGATACTTTATGAGCAATCCACAACATAGTAGTGGTAACATCACCAATTGGAGACCAAGCTCCACCAGCGTTAGCAGCAACAATAATTAAACCTGCATACCAGATACGCACCTCGCGGTCTTTAACTATTTTTTGAAGTATCGAAATTAATACGATGGTTGCTGTTAAATTGTCTATAA
>JAUIAA010000319.1 GCA_030425715.1 Bacteroidia bacterium
TGAGGCGTCCCTACTGCCTTTAAAAAATCGGTCAAACTACCTTCGTGCAATACTTCTTCCCCTGTTTTTCTCTTAAATGTAGTTAGCATACGAACATCATCTCTAAAGACGCTATGTACTTGTGCACTATCGCCAGCACGCATCCCATCAAACATATTGTCAATTGTTTTTTTAATAGCTTCTTTTTCCGTCATTGCGGAATCTGATTGTGCAAAGATTACTGTGCTACTCCACAAAGCAAATAATAGTATTACTCTGGTTTTCATATTTCTAATTTTTATATTTTTTTGAATAAAATCTCCTATAAGAAAAAATCGCAATAACCAAAATTACAATAATTCTATAATTAATTTTCCCACTGTTTAGGGTTTAATTCTTATTTGTTTTTATACATATCTATATATCAGTAATTTAAAAATGATTAGAATTATGTATCTTGCAATATCAACATTTAAAAAATACTAAAATGACAAATTCAACCAAACCAACAACCGCTTTTTGGATTATTGTAATCGTAGCTTTAATTTGGAATTTAATGGGCGTGATGGCCTATATTGACCAAGCCTACATTACTGATGAAACACTTGCTACACTACCAGAAGCAGAAAGAGCACTCTATGTAAACTTACCCGCTTGGGTAACTGCCGCATTTGCTATTGCCGTATTTGGTGGGGCATTAGGATGTATTTTACTTTTACTGCGAAAAAAATTGGCAATAACTGTATTTATTGTTTCCTTTATCGCAATTGTGGTGCAAATGATTTACAATTTAGGAATTAGTGCTGCTATGGATGTGTACGGTCCTGGTGCTGCAATCATGCCTGTTATGGTAATTGCAATTGGCGCATTTTTAATTTGGTATGCCAAAAATGTAAATGCCAAAGGATGGTTATCTTAATTTGGATGAAATAATAAGGTGCAAGAAAATTCTTGCACCTTATTTAGGTAATATCTACAAATTTAATTTCCAATTTCTTTTCAATCTCTTTAATTTTAGGTAATTCGCTAGGTATTACTAAGGCTATGGAATATCCTCTTTTCCCAGCTCTGGCTGTACGACCACTTCTATGTGTATAATATTCTAATTGTTCTGGTATTCTGTGGTGAATTACAAATCCCAAATTAGTAACGTCAATGCCTCTTGCCGCAACATCTGTTGAAACTAAATATTGCAAAGTCTTATTTTTAAAAGCACGCATTACCTTATCTCTATCTTTTTGTTGCATATCTCCCTCTAAAGCTGCTGTTGCAAACCCTTCTTCTTTTAAAAAAGTTGCTAGTTTTTGTGCCCCAAGCTTGGTTTTGCAAAATATAATTCCCCTCTCCTCTCGCTTTCTTTCTAGTATATCTACCAAAAGATTATCTTTATCTGCAATAGAAGTTTTTATAAATTGATGTGTGATATTGGCATTTATCAAATCATTTTTGTTCACTTCAACTCGCACAGCCTGATCTGATAAATAGGTTTTGATAATTTTTTGAATCTCTTCTGGCATGGTTGCCGAAAACAACCAAGTATGCTTCTTACCTTTAGAATACCGCAAAATTTTATTTAAATCTTGTTTAAAACCCATGTTTAGCATTTCATCAGCTTCATCTAAAATTAAAGTGTGGATTTGGCCAATATTGATATCTCCTCTTTCTATCAAATCGAGCAATCGACCTGGAGTGGCAACCACAATATGTGTAGTTCTTTGTAGGGCTTTGATCTGTTTTTCTATTTTTTCTCCACCATAAACACCTTCCACAAAAATTTTAGCATCCAAGTACTTGGTAAACTTAAACAATTGCTTTTTTATTTGCTGTGCTAATTCACGTGTTGGAGTTAGTATCAGGCCTTGTATTTCCGTTTTTTTTGGATCTATTTTATGTAATAATGGCAAACCAAAAGCAGCGGTTTTTCCCGTTCCTGTTTGTGCTAAGCCCACAAAATCTGTATTATTTTTTAACAAAACAGGTATGGTATCTATTTGAATTTGAGTAGGTTTTTGTATTCCTAGCTCGTTAAGTCCTTTAATAT
>JAUIAA010000320.1 GCA_030425715.1 Bacteroidia bacterium
ACATGTGGCAAACCTGCGGTTCCTACCATTAAGGCTGCGGTAATGAAAAATACATCTAAGGTAGATTTACTACCCGAGGTATACTCGTGAAATCCTAATTCTTTATGTAATCCATCTAGCTTATCTAGTAAATAAACACCATCTGCACCAGTGCTTCCAAAACCTATTTGCGGAATCATATTTCCTGTAACTTGGAAAGAGATAAATATGGCAGGTACCATAAAAGCAAAAATAAGCACACAATATTGTGCTACTTGGGTGTAAGTGATTCCTTTCATGCCACCTAAAACAGCATAAAAAAGTACGATAATCATCCCTATAATTACGCCGGTAGTAATATCTACTTCTAAAAATCTAGAGAAAACTAACCCTACACCTCGCATTTGACCTGCTACATAAGTAAAGGATACAATTAAAGCACAAAATACTGCTACAGAACGAGCTACATTAGAATAATACCTGTCTCCAATAAAATCAGGCACAGTAAATTTTCCAAATTTCCTCAAGTATGGAGCAAGGAGCAAAGCCAAAAGCACATAACCACCTGTCCATCCCATTAAGTATACGGAACCATCATAACCGTTAAAGGAAATCAATCCCGCCATGGAGATAAACGAGGCTGCCGACATCCAATCGGCCGCAGTTGCCAATCCGTTGGCTAGGGGAGAAACGCCACCTCCTGCAACATAAAAATCTTTTGTCGATCCTGCTCTGGACCATATAGCTATTCCAATATAGAGTGTAAAGGTTACAGCAATTAAAATCCAGGTCCAAATTTGTAAGCTCTTGGTTATTCGTTTAGATTATATTTTTTATCTAATGCATTCATCAATTTGATATAAACAAATATGAGGATTACAAATACATAAATTGAACCTTGTTGTGCAAACCAAAAACCTAGTTTGAATCCGCCTAAGCGAATGGTATTTAATTCGTCAACTAAAATAATTCCAAAAACATAAGATACTAAGAACCAAATTCCCAATAGTATGGCTAGGTATTTTAAATTGACTTTCCAGTATTTTTTATGGTCGGTGTGAGGCATACAATTATATATAATTAGTTGGACTAATATAAAATAATTTCAGGTTTGCCAATAAAAAAATCTATAAACCGTTTGAATTTAACGACTAAAGATAATTTTTACAACTTATTGGAATAAGATTTTACCAGTTGGTTAGATTTCCTACTTTTGCAAAAATTTAAAACTACAACCAATGAAATTAAAAACTTCTATTACTTTAATTGTTTTTCAAGCATTTTTTTTATTTAGCTGTGCAGAGAAAAAAAATGCAGATGTTTCTTTAAATAATATAGATCAGCCAGAAGTGGTGGGTAAAGTTTCGTTTGGTATGGGTAATGATTTGATAAAAAAAATTATTGTTTCAGATACCTTAACCAAAAGTGTATCTATAAATAAAGAAGTGTTATTTTCTCAAAAAAGTCTACCAAAATTTTACCAAAGAATTGATTATGCCTTGGCTTGGGAGGACTATCGTAATAGAGCAGATTTATTGGAATGCATAGAAAAATCGTATACCGATGGATTACTGCCTAGTGATTATCATTTAGAAAAAATCAAATTATTAATCAATAAAAAATATGAAGCGCTTTCAGAGGAAGAAAGGGTGTATCTAGATTTGTATTTAACAGATGCTGTATTGCTTTTGGGTTCACATTTTCGTATGGGAAAGGTAGACCAAAAAACATTGCGAACAGAATGGGATATTGAACATTATAAAGCGCCTGCAAAGGTAGA
The DNA here is from genome assembly GCA_030425715.1 of Bacteroidia bacterium. Taxonomy (GTDB): domain Bacteria; phylum Bacteroidota; class Bacteroidia; order Flavobacteriales; family Flavobacteriaceae; genus Lutimonas. Next base: position 1,760 of record JAUIAA010000320.1, read on the forward strand.
TAGTTTGCTGGTTGAAGCATTGTTAGTTCGTGGTATAAAATCTGGGTTGGAAAAGGTAAAGCCAAAGCATCCCATGTATGGAAAACTTAAAGAAAAATTAATTGAACTATATGCGTTAAAAGAGCAAGGAGGGTGGAATAAAGTAATTGGTTTTGAAGATAAAATTGAAGTAGGAGATTCTAGTACGGCAATACCTTCTATTATAAAACGGTTGCAAGTTACAGGAGAATTTAAAGGAAACTTTCC
>JAUIAA010000321.1 GCA_030425715.1 Bacteroidia bacterium
AGATCGTTTAATAGGCAAATGCCTGAAGAAATTAATAGAATTGTTACCGATAGTATTTCTGATTTATTACTTTGTCCTACAGATACCGCAGTTCAAAATCTTAAAAACGAAGGGGTACAAAATGTAATACAATGCGGTGATATTATGAAAGATGCAGTAGCCTTTTACGGTAAATTTTCCGCCGAAAAGTCTACAGTAATTTCCGATTTAAATTTAACAGACATACCTTTTGTTTTGGCAACAATCCACAGGCAAGAAAATACAGACCACCTAGATAATTTATCCGCTATTTTTAATGGATTAGAAACTATAGGAAAGGATGTAAAAATAGTTTTACCCTTGCATCCGCGAACCAAAAAAATATTGCAGCAAAGAAGATTATTTCATAAGAATATACTTTTTATCGATCCTGTTGGGTATTTTGATATGTTAGAATTGATTAAAAATTCTATTTTAGTGATTACCGATAGTGGTGGCTTACAAAAAGAAGCTTTTTTTAATAAAAAACACTGCATCATTGCTAGAACCGAAACAGAATGGGTAGAGCTGGTTCAACATGATTTTGCAAGAATTGTGGGTTCAGATACTAAGGAGATGATGGATGCTTTTGAGTATTTTAGAAACAAAACATCAGATTTTTCAATCAATCTATTTGGTGAAAATGTTGGCGAAACCATTTATTGCCAAATTAAAGATTTAGTTGGTATAAACTAAAGGTAAAGTTCTTGTTACCCTTACCGCATTTCCATCTTGAAAGGCAGGAGACCAATTGGGCATATTTTTGATGATCTCTAAACTGTACTTATTTAAGGAAGTGTTGTCGCTTTTCATTACCATTGGGTTTTTAATACTTCCATCAGGTTCAATAGTAAATTTTACCACAACTTTCCCAGTTCCAATTCCTGGCTTAATATTTGCCTGTAGGTATTGGATAAGTCCTTCTTTTCCTCCTTGGAATTGAGGACTTTTTTCAAATTCATAATAAGTTACCTCTTTGCCATTTTCATCAAAGCAATTACCCCCTTTAAATTTTCCATTATCGTAGTTATCCTTCCTTTTTACTACCCCAGATTTCCAATAACTTAAAAAACTACCATCCCTTTTTCCTTTTTTATAATCCGCTTTGGTGTGTAATTCACCACTTTCATACCAATTTTTTTGTTCGCCATGAAAATATTTTTTCTTACCTTTTAAATAGTAGTTTCTTTCTGATTTTATGACACCTGAAATAGAATATGTTTTTGCATTGATTATTTTATCTTGCGTATCTACAATTTTAAAATAGCTAGCTTGTTCTTTTTTCTGGGTTTCTTTCCAATGGCTATCTAGATAAATAGTGTCTTGTGTCCAGCCGTGAGTAGCTGAAATGCAGCACAAAATAAGAAGTAAGTTTTTACACATAAGAAATGTTTTGTGTAAATATATAATTATTTCTATATATTTTACAATAAATAATTACAAACAATAATAAAAAAACAATATATAGTTACAAATAGAAACTAAAAATACAATTATATTTTACGAAAACAATTAAAATACTCATATTTGCATCATAATTATAATAAAATATAAAGAGATGTGTGGAATTGTTTGTGCATTTGATTTAAAAGAAAAATCAGAAGTTTTAAGACCAAGAATATTGGAAATGTCGAAAAAGATACGTCATCGTGGTCCAGATTGGAGTGGGATTTATGCAGATGAAAAAGCTATATTGGCTCATGAAAGATTGGCCATTGTTGATCCTACTTCTGGTAAACAACCTTTATTTAGCGAAGATAAAAAATTGGTTTTAGCAGCCAATGGAGAAATATACAACCACCAAGAATTGCGCAAGCAATTTGACGGTAAATACAATTTTCAAACGGCTTCCGATTGTGAGGTGATTTTAGCTTTGTACAAAGAAAAAGGAGCAGGTTTTATTGATGAAATGAACGGAATTTTTGGCTTTGCTTTATATGATGTAGAAAATGATAGTTATTTAATCGCTCGTGA
>JAUIAA010000028.1 GCA_030425715.1 Bacteroidia bacterium
TGCTGGTATTATTGAAGAATCTGCTTACTACGAATCTTTGCACGAAACACCTTTAATTGCCAATACTATTGCCCGCAAAAAATTGTATGAAATGAATGCAACAATTTCGGATACAGCAGAGTATGGTTGCTATTTGTTTGATCATGCTTGCAAACCTTTATTGGCAGATTTCATGAAAAACATCAATATTGATGTAATAGGAACTAAATATGGAGCAGACAAAGATAATGGTGTAGACAATCAAACACTCATTGCCATAAATGAAGAAATTCGTTACCATCCGGTTGAAATTATTGGGGCAGATTTAAGAGAATCGATGACCGCCATGAAAAAAATAGTGTAGAAAGCAATTAAACATATATTTATTTTATTTGAGTGAAACCATTGATTTTAAGTTCTAGAATCGGTGGTTTTTAATTTTTAAATCCAACCTTAGTTTTAACCCTTGGAACAGAACAAATATGTTAGTTAAATCAAATATTACTTTACAAAATATAAAAGATGCGCAGAATAATATCAAAGATTTGGTAAAACATACCCCTTTGATAAGCATGCATAATTTATCGGAAAAATACCAAGCCAATATTTTTTTTAAGCGAGAAGATTTACAACGTGTAAGATCGTATAAAATTAGAGGAGCTTTTCATAAAATAAAACATTTAGTAGCAAGCAAAAATGTAAAAAATGTGGTCTGCGCAAGTGCAGGAAACCATGCGCAAGGAGTGGCGCAAGCTTGTCATTTTTTGAATATTTCTGGAGTTATTTTTATGCCAACCACTACACCTTATCAAAAAATTAGTCAGGTAGAAATGTTTGGTAAAGGTAATGTTGAAGTAAAACTATATGGTGATACTTTTGATGCTTCTTATGCCATTGCTATGGAATATTGCGAAGCACAAAATCTTGATTTTGTACACCCTTTTGATGATGATTATATTATTGCTGGGCAAGGTACGGTTGGACTAGAAATTTTAGAAGATGCAAAGGAACCTATCGATTATATTTTTGTTCCTGTTGGAGGAGGAGGTTTGGCTTCTGGAATTATAAGTGTATTTCAAGAACTAAGTCCAAACACCAAAATAATTGGGGTAGAACCTGAAGGGGCACCTTCCTTAAAAACATCTTTAAAGTATAAAAAAAATACAGAATTACATAGTATTGATAAATTTATAGATGGCGCTGCCGTAAAAAAAATGGGGGAAAAAACTTTTGAAATTTGTGCTGCTTATATTGAAGATGTAATTACGATTCCAGAAGGAAAAGTGTGTTCTACTTTGCTAAAAATGTATAACGAAAAAGCTATTGTGGTAGAGCCAGCAGGAGCACTTTCGATTGCTGCTTTAGATTATTGGGAAGAAGAAATTAAAGGGAAAAACGTTGTTTGCGTAGTTAGCGGAGGGAATAATGATATTACTCGAATGGAAGAAATAAAAGAAAGAGCCGCCTTATATGAAGGCTTGAAACATTATTTTTTAGTACAGTTTCCGCAAAGAGCTGGTGCACTTAAAGAGTTTGTGGTTAATGTATTGGGGGAGAATGATGACATTACTTATTTTGAATATACCAAGAAAAACAGTAGAGCAAGAAGTTCTGCCGTGGTGGGTATTGAGTTAAAAGCTAAGGCAGATTTTGCACCTTTGGTGGGGAGAATGAAAGATTTAGGATTTCTAGGAGAATACCTCAATCAGAACTCACAATTACTACAATTTTTAATCTAGATTCTACTCCAGTAATATTTAATATTGCTTAAATTTGAGGTCTCAATTCTCAAAACAAACTATAAAATGAAACAAATTAAAAATATATTCCATAGCTCTATTCCTGAAGAGTTTCAAGCACCAAAAGTAACTATTTATGACAAGTATTTGTTAAATGGAAAAATTGAAACTTGGAAAGGCGAATTTGCAACCATAAATTCCCCAATATTTACACCAAATGCTATAGGAGAGCTTGAGGCAACTCCCTTAGGAGAATTGCCAAATATGAAAAAAGATGATGCTTTAAAAGCTTTAGATGCAGCTTGTGCAGCTTTTGATAACGGACAAGGAGTTTGGCCAACCATGAAAGTAGAAGATCGTATAAAATGTGTAGAAAAATTTGCAGCATTGATGGTGCCAAAGCGAGAAGAGGTAGTAAATTTTATTATGTGGGAAATTGGTAAAACTTTACCAGATGCGCAAAAAGAATTTGATAGAACGGTAGCCTATATTTATGATACAATTCAAGAGCTAAAGCAAATGGATAGAGATAGTGCTAGGCTTGAATTGGATAGCGATGTTTACGCACAAGTAAGAAGAAGTCCATTAGGAACAGTACTTTGTTTGGCTCCTTATAATTATCCTTTAAACGAAACTTTTTGCTTACTCATACCTGCATTAATTATGGGTAATACAGCCATTTTTAAACCAGCAAAGTATGGAGTTTTATTAATAACACCATTGTTAGAAGCTTTTGCAGAAGCTTTTCCAAAAGGGGTGGTGAATATAATTTTTGGTAGAGGTAGAGAAGTTGCTACACCGATAGTAGCCTCGGGTAAAATGGATGTTTTGGCCTTAATTGGCAATAGTAAATCGGCTAATGCCTTGCAAAGTCATCATCCAAAAAAAAATAGGCTGCGACTGGTTTTAGGTTTGGAAGCAAAAAATCCTGCTATTGTTTTACCAGATGCGGATATAGATTTAGCGGTAGAAGAATGTGTTTTGGGATCGTTATCGTTTAACGGCCAGCGATGTACTGCTTTAAAAATGCTCTTTGTACATGAAGCTGTTGTAGAGGAGTTTAACCAAAAGTATGTTGCAAAAGTAGAGCAATTAGCATTTGGTTTACCATGGGAGAATGGTGTGAAATTAACACCATTACCAGAGCCTGGTAAGCCTGCATATATTCAAGATTTAGTGGATGATGCTTTGAGTAAAGGAGCAAAAATTTTAAATGAAAAAGGAGGGAAAACCAACCGTAGTTTTGTTTTTCCAGCAGTTTTATACCCAGTAAATGACACAATGAATATTTTTCATGAAGAGCAATTTGGCCCTGTTGTTCCTATAATTTCTTATAAAAATATTGAAAAGCCAATAGATGCAATTGTACAATCTAATTACGGACAGCAAGTTAGCTTGTTTAGTAAAAGTGCAGATACTTTAGCACCTTTAATTGATGTGTTGGTCAATCAAGGGTAAATATCAATAGTCAATGCCAACGTGGACCAGATGTGTATCCGTTTGTAGGTAGAAAAGATTCGGCAGTTAGTACCTTAAGTGTACATGATGCACTTCGTTCATTTTCTATTAGAACTCTTGTGGCTTGTAAAAGTAACGATTTGAATAAAAGTATTTTAAATGATATGCTAGATAATAATAAATCGAAATTTGTTAGTACAAATTACATACTCTAAATGGTTGCATCCCAAACAGAATCTTTAGGTGTTGGAGCGATAATCGTAATTTTTTCTTTTTTTACAGGATGGATAAATTCAATTTTTCTTGCATGTAAATGTATGCCTCCATCTCGGTTGCTACGATTAAATCCGTATTTTAAATCGCCTTTAATTGGGCAACCTATACTTGCTAGTTGACATCTAATTTGATGATGCCTGCCTGTTTCTAAATCAATTTCTAACAAAAAATAACGGTCTAATTTTTTTAATATTTGGTAATGTAATAAGGCTTTTTTAGTGTCTTTTGATGCTTTGGTAAATGCGGTAGATTTATTGTTTTTCGGATTTTTTTTAAGGTAATGAATAAGCGTGCCTTGTGCTTCTAATGGTTTATTTTTTACTATTGCCCAATAGGTTTTTTTTATACTTTTTTCGCGAAGCATTTTATTTAATCTTTCCAATGCTTTTGAAGTTTTGGCAAAAATTACAACACCACTAGTTGGTCTATCCAATCTATGTACAACACCTAAAAAAACATTGCCAGGTTTATTGTGTTTTTCGGCAATATATTCTTTTACCACTTCGCTTAAAGGTTTGTCTTGGGTTTTATCACCTTGCACGATATCTCCAACCCTTTTATTGATAATAATAAGGTGGTTATCTTCAAATAAAACTTGTAAGTTGTTTTTGTTGGAGTGCATGGTAATAACTAGCTTCTAGTTTTTAAAACTAATATTGATGTCGGAAATAAACTGTAGCAATTCTTTTTTTCCTTCGCTATTAACCGCAGAAGTAAGAAAGCTAGTTGGCATTTCTTCCCAAAATTGTAGCATGCTCTTGCGATAGGCAGCCAAATTTTTTTGTACCTGTACCTTTCCTAGTTTATCGGTTTTTGTAAAAATAATACAAAATGGAATGCTGTTTTCTCCAAGAAATTGCATAAATTCTAAATCTATCTTTTGGGGTTCATGTCTAGAATCTACCAGTACAAATGTACAAACCAATTGTTCTCTTTTTAAAAAATAATCTTTGATAAAAGCTTGAAAAGATTGCCGTTTGTTTTTGGAAACTTTGGCATAACCATAACCTGGTAAATCTACCAAAAACCATTCATCATTAATCATAAAATGATTGATTAATTGTGTTTTTCCTGGTTTTCCAGAAGTTTTTGCTAAACTTTTATGGTTGGTTAACATATTGATTAAAGAGGACTTACCAACATTTGAGCGACCAATAAAAGCATATTCTGGGATATTCTCTTTTGGGCATTTTGAAATATCCGTATTGCTAATGATAAATTTTGCAGAGTGTATTTTCATAACTTCAATGGTATGTTAAATATGCTCGCAATTTAAGATATTATAATTTCTTAATACTTGCAATACAGATTTTATAGTACGCTAAAGTAAACTCAATATCGGCAAAAATAACCGATTAGATTAAAAACTATTATGGTAGAAATTCAATGACTAATTATTTGCCCATTGTCTTACTTGGAAAATGTTTGTTAAGCCAAGCTTCTAAATATTTATTGAACTCATTAGGGTGTTCCATCATAGGAGCGTGACCACATTTATCTATCCAATGTAATTCCGAATTTGGTAATAATCTATGAAATTCTTCGGCAACATCAGGTGGTGTTACATTGTCGTTCTTTCCCCAAATTAAACAAGCAGGTAAATTCATATGTGGTAAATCATCTGCCATATTGTGTCTAATAGCACTTTTTGCAATGGCTAAAGTTCTAATTAGTTTGTTGCGATTGTTTAAAGTTTCGTAGCAGTTATCTACAATTTCCTTTGTGGCAATTTCGGGATCGTAAAAAACATCTTGTGCTTTTTTCTTGATATATTCATAATCCCCTCGTTTTGGATAACTTTCTCCCATAGCATTTTCGTATAGACCAGAGCTTCCAGTTAATACAATTCCAGCAACATTTTCAGGATTGAGTTTGGTGTGGTATAATGCAATATGTCCACCCAAAGAATTCCCTAATAAAATATAATTGTCAATTCCTTTAAATTTAACAAAATTCTTAATGTATTTTGATAGGTTTTTTACATTGGTTTTTAGTAATGGAAGGTTGTATATAGGTAATTCTGGCATTAAAACCTGGTAACCTAGATTAGAAAAATAATCAAAAACACCATCAAAATTACTTAAATGCCCCATTAAGCCATGTAATATAATTAAAGGTGTTCCTTCGCCAGATTCTAAGTAGGTATATCGATCCTCTTTTTTAAGGGTATATTTCATTAATTAGGTTAAATTTTTTAACAATTCACAAATTTAATTATTTTGGTTCAAAGTACTAATTTTCTCTACATTACTTCTTATTTTTTTCGATAAAAACACACTTACCACTGTAATGTATTAAAAATCAAAACAATACAGTCAACACCCTAAAGTTATCAACAAAGTGGTAAATTATGGTAAAAAGTGGTAAAAATTACTATATTTGTCCTAATCAATGTATATCCAAACGCATAAGTGGTAAATTTAATAGGGACATATGAGTGTAAAGCAGATGTGAAAGGTAGGCTAATGATGCCTTCTACTGTTAAGAAACAGTTGTCTAGTGTTTTGCAAGATGGTTTTGTTTTAAAACGATCTGTGTTTCAGCCATGTTTGGAGCTGTATCCTATGCAAGAGTGGAATTTGATGATGGCAAAAGTAAACAAGCTAAATAGGTTTGTGAAGAAAAACAATGATTTTATTAGAAGGTTTACTGCAGGAGTTAAAGTGGTGGAATTAGATGTTTCTGGTAGATTATTGATACCAAAAGATTTGTATTCGTTTGCTGGAATTTCCAAAGAAGTAGTTCTTTCTTCCTCGGTAAATATCATTGAGATTTGGGATAAGAAAAAGTACGAAATAGCAATTGATGAAGCAGCTGTTGATTTTGCAGATTTGGCTGAAGATGTTATGGGAGATGTAAATAATATGGGAGATGAAATATCATAACCCAGTACTGCTCTTTGAAAGTGTTGATGGTTTACAAATAAATCCAAGTGGTACTTATGTAGATGTGACATTTGGTGGTGGTGGTCACTCTCGAGAAATTTTAAGTAGACTAAATAGTGAAGGAAGGTTGTTTGCTTTTGATCAGGATGCAGATGCTTTGCAAAACACAATTAATGATGATCGGTTTGTGTTGATTCATGAGAATTTTAGGTTTATCCAAAGGTTTTTAAGGCTTTATGGTGTGAAGAAAGTAGATGGAATTTTGGCAGATTTAGGCGTTTCTTCTCACCAATTTGATGAGGTAGATAGGGGGTTTTCTACACGTTTTGATGCAGATTTAGATATGCGAATGAGTCAAAAAGGAGAGCTTTCGGCGTATGAGGTAGTAAATAAGTATGAAGAAGAAAAATTGGCCGATGTATTGTTTCAATATGGCGAGCTGAGAAATTCAAGAGTTTTGGCAAAAGCTATTGTTTTGGCTAGAGGGGAAGAAAGTGTAAAAACAAGTTTTCAGCTCAAGCAGGTGTTGCAAAAATTTCTGCCAAAAGCAAAAGAACATAAAATTTTAGCGCAAATTTTTCAAGCTATTCGGATTGAAGTAAATCAAGAAATGGAAGTTTTGAAAGAGTTTTTATTACAAACAAGTGAGTTGTTAGAAACGGGAGGAAGGTTAAGTGTAATTTCATATCACTCCTTAGAAGATAGGTTGGTAAAACGCTATTTGCAAAATGGTTTGTTCGATGGGGAGCCAGAAAAAGATTTTTATGGCAATATAAAAGTTCCGTTTAAAAAAGCAGGAAAGCTAATCGTACCAACACAAGAAGAAATTAAGCATAACAATCGCGCTAGGAGTGCAAAATTAAGGATAGGAATTAAAAATTAAGCAAAAAGAGTTGAATAGAAATGTCAAAAGTTAAGCAAACAGTGTACAATATTTTAAAAGGAAAATTCCTTGTAAATGAAGATGCGCAAAAAAACTGGGGCTTTCTTTTGTTTTTAACTGGCTTGGCTTTATTTGTCATTACTAGTTCACATCAAATAGATAAAAAGGTACAAAAAATTGCAGCTTTAAATAAAGAGAAAAGAGAGTTGCGCTCACAATTTGTAGCTACAAGATCTGATTTGATGAAATTGAAAATGGACTCGAGTATTTCTAGAAGATTGGCAGAAAATGGGCTTTTCGCTTCTCAAACTCCACCACAAAAAATAATTGTAAGAATAAAAAAATAAGATGGCAATTGAAAAAAAACAAATATTAAACAGAGTGTACTTGCTTACCGGGTTTATGTTTTTGTTTGCGATTGCAATCGTATACAAACTTGTGCAAATTGAATTTGTATATGGTGATGAATACCGTAGTAAAGCTGAAAAGGGTACTATAAAAACTTTTGAAATTGCGGCCAATCGTGGAAACGTGTATACGGCTGATGGTAGTTTGTTGGCAACTTCGGTTTCTAAGTTTGATATTCGAATGGATCCAGTGGCAGTATCAGATGAAGATTTTGAATCGGGAATTAAAGAGTTATCTGTATCACTTTCAAAAAGATTTGGTAAAAGTGCAAGTTATTACGAAAACTATATCCGTAAGGCAAGGGTAAACAAGAATCGCTATTTGTTTATTGCTAGAAACTTAAGTTATAACGATTATTTAGCGCTTAAAAAATATCCAATATTTAAGTTAGGAACTTATCGTGGAGGGTTTATTACTGAGCAAAGAACAGTTAGAGAGCATCCAATAGGTAAAATGGCTGAACGAGCAGTGGGTTATGATGACTATAGAGGAAAAGTTGGGGTGGAAGGTAGTTTTTACGAGTTTTTGCGAGGGAAGAATGGTAAGAGGTTAAAGCAAAAAATTGCCAAAGGTCAGTGGAAACCAATTAGTGATAATAACGAAATAGAGCCAATTGATGGTAGAGATATTATTACAACTATTGATTTAAATATCCAAGACATTGCACATCATGCACTATTACAGCAATTAGAAAAATACCAAGCAGATCATGGGTCAGTGGTAGTTATGGAAACAGAAACTGGCGAGGTAAAAGCAATTTCCAATTTAGGTAGAACAGGCAAGGGTACTTATTTTGAACAAAGAAATTATGCCATTTACGAATCGCATGAACCAGGTTCAACCTTTAAGCTAATGAATATGGTGGTGGCATTAGAAGATAAGGTAATTGATACTTCTACTATTGTTGATACTGAAAAAGGTGTAATCAGTTTTTATGGTAAAAAAGTAAGGGATTCGCATCATGGTGGTTATGGTAAAATTTCAGCCGCTCGAGCATTTGAAGTTTCTTCAAATGTAGGGGTAGTAAAAATTGTAAACGATCATTATCAAGATAATCCACAGAAATTTATCAATGGTTTACGACGAATGCATATTGGTGAAAAAATAGGTTTACCAATTAAGGGAGAGGGGGAACCTGTTTTGCCAGATCCAACTAATAAAAAAACATGGAATGGTCTTTCTTTGCCTTGGATGGCTTATGGCTACGGAGTTTCTATCACGCCTTTACAAACCTTAACTTTTTATAACGCAATAGCTAACAATGGAGAGATGGTAAAGCCAAGATTTGTTAAAGAAATTCGTACACAAAGTAATGCCATTACCACTTTTGAAAAAGAAGTAATTGATCCAAAAATATGTTCTCAAGAAACCATTGACAAGGTTAAGGAAATGATGTTAAATGTAGTACGAAGAGGTACTGCAGAAAGTTTGTATGATAAAGATTTTTCAATGGCAGGAAAAACAGGAACCTGTCAAACAGATTATTGGAAAGCGGATATGCAATACATATCATCTTTTGTAGGTTATTTTCCGGCAGATAAGCCAAAATATTCCTGTATTGTGGTAATTCATAAACCAGACAAAAAAATAGGTTATTACGGAGCAGATGTTTCAGGGCCTGTGTTTAAGCAAATTGCACATAAAATTTATACCGAAACTCCACACCATGACGAATTGGAAATGCAGCAGCAATTCGCTGTTGTAGATAAAGATTTTGAAACGTATTATAAAACAATCAATACCGAACATAAAACCATGCCTAATGTAAAAAATATGGTGGGTATGGACGCAGTAGCATTATTAGAAAATTTAGGATTTGTAGTAAATTTTAACGGTTTAGGTAGGGTAAAATCTCAATCTATCAAACCAGGACAGTCTATTGAAAAGGGAACAAAAATAACTTTAGAATTATCTTAAGCAATTGGCAAATTTAAAAGACATATTGTATAGAGTTGCTGTTGAAAAGGTGGTAGGAAATACAGCTATTGAAATAGCTGACGTTGCCTTTGATTCGAGAAAGGTTGGTAACGGCACTTTATTTGTTGCGCAAAAAGGTTTGCAAGTTGATGGTCATCAATTTATTAATAATACTATTGCAAAAGGGGCTGTTGCTATAATTTGTGAAGATTTACCTTCAGAATTTAAAAATAATGTCACTTATGTGCAGGTGCCAAACAGCAATGAGGCCTTGGCCATTATAGCGTCTAATTTTTATGGCAATCCATCGGAGAAACTTGCCTTAGTTGGAGTTACAGGTACAAATGGGAAAACCACAATAGCTACTTTGCTGTACAAGCTATTTAAAGCAGCTGGAAATAAAGTAGGCTTGATTTCTACCATTAAAATTATGGTAGATAGTCAAGAATTGGCAACCACACATACCACTCCAGACTCCTTAACGATTAATAAAGTTTTGCATGATTTGGTGCTAGCTGGAGGAACGCATTGTTTTATGGAGGTGAGTTCACATGGAATTCATCAGGGTAGAACAACAGGGTTGCATTTTGCAGGCGGAGTGTTTACCAATTTAACCCATGATCATTTAGATTACCACCAAACTTTTGCCGAATATCGCAATGTAAAAAAATCATTTTTTGATCAATTGCCAAAATCTGCTTTTGCTTTGGTAAATGCCGATGATAAAAATGGATTGGTAATGCTGCAAAATACAGCAGCCAAAAAATATTCTTACGCCATGAAAACCATGGCAGATTTTAAGGTAAAAATCTTAGAAAATCAGTTTAATGGTTTGGTTTTGCAAATCGATGGGCAAGAAATTTACACCAAACTAATAGGGACTTTTAACGCATATAATCTTTTGGCTATTTACGCTGTTGCAGATTTACTTGGAATAGATAGGCTAGAAAATTTGAAGAGGATTAGTAGTTTAGAAAATGTAGATGGTAGATTTCAGCACTTTATTTCAACTACTGGAATAAATGCAATTGTAGATTACGCCCATACGCCAGATGCTTTAAAAAATGTACTGGAAACAATTAATGCCATTCGTACTTATAACGAACAGGTAATAACGGTTGTGGGTTGCGGTGGAGATAGAGATAGAACCAAGCGTCCAAAAATGGGAAATATAGCATCTACTTTAAGTAACCAAGTAATATTTACATCGGATAATCCAAGAACTGAAAATCCAGAAAAGATTATTAAAGATATAGAAGCGGGAATTTCGGTTGAAAACATAAAAAAAACAATTTCTATAACCGATAGAAGGCAGGCAATTAAAACGGCATGTAAACTGGCTAAAAAAGACGATATCATCCTAATTGCAGGTAAAGGACATGAAACATACCAAATTATAGGGAAAGAAAAATCTGATTTTGATGATTTTAAAATAGTACAAGAATACCTAACCGAAATGAATAAATAGAATAGAAAATCAACTAAAATGCTATACTACCTTTTTGATTATTTAAACCAACATTACAGTATCCCAGGATCTGGATTGTTTCAATATATCTCTTTTAGATCGGCATTGGCATTTGGTTTTTCATTGTTAGTTTCTACAATTTACGGAAGAAAAATAATAGATAAATTAAGAAGGTTGCAAATTGGGGAGTCTGTTCGAGATTTAGGTTTAGAAGGACAAAAGGAAAAGGCAGGAACTCCAACCATGGGTGGGATTATTATCATTTTAGCAACAATAATTCCTGTGCTGCTTTTTGCCAAATTAGATAATATTTACATTATTATTTTATTGGTTACAACCATTTGGATGGGGATGATTGGCTTTTTAGACGATTATATCAAAGTGTTTAAAAAAGACAAAGAAGGTTTAAAAGGAATTTTTAAAATTATTGGTCAAGTTACTTTAGGTGCGTTTGTGGGTTTGATGTTGTATTTCAATCCAGATGTAACCGTTAAAGAAAAAGTGCCTAATCCAACACGAATTGAAATTACCTCTCAGCAAGTGCCAAGTGCTAATTTTAGCGAAGCGCATAAATCTACTAAAACTACGATTCCATTTGTAAAAAATAATGAGTTTGATTATGCTACTTTGATCAATTGGTTGGGAGATGGGATGCAAGATTATGTATGGCTGGTTTTTGTATTGATTGTAATATTTATCATTACAGCAGTTTCTAACGGAGCAAATTTAACCGATGGAATTGATGGTTTGGCGGCAGGAAGTTCGGCAATAATTGTGTTGGCTTTAGCTGTATTTGCCTGGGTTTCTGGTAATATCATTTTTGCCAATTATTTAAATGTAATGTATATACCAAACTCAGGAGAGATGACCATTTTTATTAGTGCTTTTGTAGGAGGTTTGGTTGGGTTTTTATGGTACAATGCTTTTCCAGCTCAAGTATTTATGGGAGATACAGGTAGTTTAACCATTGGGGGAATAATAGCAGTTTTGGCAATTGCCGTGCGAAAGGAATTGTTAATTCCAATTCTTGCTGGTATTTTCTTAGCGGAAAATTTATCGGTAGTAATGCAGGTCTCCTATTTTAAATATACCCGTAAAAAGACAGGTGTGGGCAAACGAATTTTTTTAATGTCACCACTGCATCATCATTTTCAAAAAAAAGGATACCACGAAAGTAAAATAGTAACACGTTTTTGGATTATTGGAATATTGCTAGCAGTAATTTCCATATTAACCTTAAAAGTAAGATAACAACAGTAACAAATAAATAAAAACAAATGAGTATTTCAGCTTTTGCTTTGCAAACCAATTTTAATGTGAAAAATGCTATGGCATCTAGTACTTTACCAGATATTATGCAGATGCGAAAAGAAACCATTCGCGAAAGCTTATCCAATTTTGAAAGTGAGGAACATCGATTGGAAAAAGTACTTAAAATTAATGGAGTGCAATATATTAACGATTCTAAATCGGTAAACGTTAATGCAAGTTATTACACTTTAGATAGTGTAGATGCACCAACCGTTTGGATTGCTGGTGGGGTAGATAAAGGGAATGATTATGAATCTCTACTTCCTTTAGTGAATGAAAAAGTAAAAGCTATTATTTGTATTGGCGAAAACAACCAAAGAATTATTGAAACTTTTGGCAATGTGGTTGAATTTATGATTGAATCCTATTCTATGGAAGAAGCTGTAAAAATTGCATATCGCCTTACAGAAAATGGAGATGCCGTTATCATGTCTCCAGCTTGTGCAAGTTATGATCGGTTTGAAAGTATTGAAGATAGAGGTTTTCAATTTAAAGAAGCAGTTAGAAACTTATAATATTTAATAAAGTATGGCAAAACTATTACATAAAATTAAAGGAGATAGAACCATTTGGGCCATTATTGCCGTATTGGCGGCGCTGCTCTTGCCGGCACTGACCAAGGCGAAGGAGAAGGCGGTGATGGTTTCCTGCCAGAGCAATGTCTATCAGCAGGGGCTCGGGTTCGGCATGTACGCCGACGACAATGACGGCTGGCTGCCGAACTGGGGCTATCGCTCCAATGCCGGGGGCTCGACGACGGCGCGCTGGGATCGGGCGATC
>JAUIAA010000029.1 GCA_030425715.1 Bacteroidia bacterium
AACGGCAATAACTCCAAAATCTTTTCCTCTTGCTTCTGCACATTCCCTGATACACCCAGAAACACCTCCTTTTATTTTATGTGGAGATCTTAACCCCTTGTAACGTTCTTCTAATGCAATAGCAAAACTTACACTCTCATCCATACCATAACGGCACCAAGTTGAACCAACACAACTTTTTACGGTACGTAGAGATTTACCATAGGCATGGCCACTTTCAAAACCTGCAGCAATCAATTCTTTCCATATTGCAGGCAAATCATTTAACTGTGCGCCGAATAGATCAATTCTTTGCCCACCTGTAATTTTAGTATAGAGATCGTATTTTTTACCAACTTCACCAATCACTATTAATTTTTCTGGAGTAATTTCTCCACCAGGAATCCTCGGTACTACAGAATAGGTGCCATTACGTTGAATGTTGGCTAAAAATCTATCATTGGTATCCTGAATTACATCTTCTTTATTTGCTGTATCATTATAAATACTGGCAAAAATTGAGGCTACTAAAGGTTTACAGATTTCACAACCTGCCCCTTTGCCACAGGTATTTAACACCTCATCGAAGGTATTAAGTTTTTTAACTTTTATAATACCATAAAGCTCCTGACGGTTTAATTCAAAATGTTCGCAAATGGTTTCTTTTACTTCTTTACCCAAAGATTTTAAGGTTTCATTTACCAATTCAACAACCATTGGTTTACAACCACCACAACCTGTAGTGGCTTTTGTACTTTTTATAATTTCATTTAAATCATTACAACTTCCATCTTGAATAGAGCCACATACCTTACCTTTTGTAACGCTTTCACAAGAACAAATTTGTGCAGTATCAGGTAAATCCATAGCGCTTCCAAAATTAGATTTACCATCTTCTCTAGAACCTAGAATTAGCTCTTCTGCATTTTCTGGCAAACTCATTCCGTTAAGGTATATTTGATGAAGCATATTATAATCTGCCGCATCACCTATCAAAATACCTCCTAAAAGTTCACGGCCATCATGACTTACATTAATACGCTTGTATAGATTTTTGGTCTTGTTTTCAAAAATAATAGAATGCCCTTTTTCAACTGGCATAAAAGGCTCTCCAAAACTAGCCACATCAACACCAATTAATTTGAGTTTGGTTGACATGTCAATATCTTTACTCATTGTAGTATTGCGGTTGCCTAAAATTTGTTCTACCGCCACATTGGCCATTTCATAACCTGGTGCCACTAAACCATAAATCATCTGATTATAAAGTGCTACTTCGCCTATAGCAAAAATATTTGCATCCGATGTTTGCATTCTATCATTTACTTCTATCCCACCTCTAACACCCATCTTAAGGTTACAGGTTTTACCGAGTTCATCTCTTGGCCGAATACCAGCAGAAACCACAAGCATTTGCACATCAAGTTGATCTTCTTCATCAAATTCCATCCCAGTAATGACCTCATTACCTAGAATTTGATTGGTAGCTTTACTTAAATGAACATGCAAGCCCATTGATTCTAATTTTACCTGTAATACTTTACTACTTCTTATATCAAGTTGCCTTGGCATTAGCTTAGATGCAAACTCTACAACATGTGCCTCTAAATTCATATCCATTACCGCTTTAGCCGCCTCTAACCCCAACAATCCCCCACCGAGTATTGCAGCTTTTGGGTTTTTGTATTTAGACTTGATTACATCTGCGTAAGCTAAAATATCATCCAAATCCTCAATGGTTCTATATACAAATACTCCTTTTTTTTCTATACCATTAATATTAGGCACAAAAGGTGCTGACCCAGTCGCCAACACTAAGTAATCATACTTATAATTACGGTCGTGTTCTGTGGTGATGGATTTTGAAGCTCGATGAATATCTGTAACACGTTCATTAGTGACAAGTTCAATACCGTGATTTTCATACCATTCTAAAGATGCCATTTGTAACGATGTTGCATCTTTATTTTCAAAATATGCACTTAAGTGCACTCTATCATAAGCTGGTCTTGGTTCTTCACCAAAAACAATCAATTTAAAATTAGTTGCAGAATTGCTTTCTACAAATTTTTCGCAAAACTTGTAACCTACCATTCCGTTACCAACCACAATCACTGTTTTCATAACTGTTAATTTGAAATTATACGACAAAAATACGTATTTATACTTATTTTTAATATTTTTAAGTACTTTTTTTGAATTAAATACGTATTTTTACCAAATCATAAATTTATAAATATCATAATTCACGTTTTATATGAAAAAGAGACCACATTTTCCGAAAGTCACATTAGTTGGAGCTGGACCAGGCCACGAAGAATTAATTACCGTAAAAGGTTTAAACGCTATTAAAGAAGCAGATGTTATTATTTATGATGCACTTGTCAATTCAAAAATATTACAGTACAATACCACCAATGCCAAGCTTATTTTTGTTGGAAAAAGATTTGGAAAAGCAAGTTACAAGCAGGAAAAAATTAATGAAATTCTCGTTAATAGTGCTCACAAATACAAAAATGTTGTGCGGCTAAAAGGTGGAGATCCATTTGTGTTTGGTCGAGGTAGCGAAGAAATTGAACACCTCGAAAGCCATAGTATAACTACAGAGGTTATTCCAGGCGTTAGCAGTGCTCTTGCAGTGCCCGCAACCCAAGGCATCCCTTTAACCAAAAGGGGTACAAGTACTAGTTTTTGGGTTGTTACCGGCACCACTAAAGATGGCTCTCTATCAAAAGATTTGGTATTTGCAGCACAATCTTCTGCCACCTTAGTTGTATTAATGGGCTTAAGAAAAGTTAACGATATCGTAGAAATAGTCTCCCAATACAGAGGTAAACACACACCTATTGCCATCTTACAAAATGGCACCCTTAATAATGAATCTTCAAAAATAAGCACCCTTAGTTATTCTGAAAACTTGACACACTCCATTGATTATAGTTTACCTGGGATTATAGTAATTGGCGATGTGGTAGCAGATCACCCTAGTTTTTTCGCAGAAGAGATTCAACGTGTTCTTGAACCCTCTGTATAAAACATCTTTTCTTAAAATAATCCAATTGACATATTCATAATATTAAAATCTATTTTTTACTTTTTTACCAATCCACTCTAATCTAATTTTTATTATTCGTAAAAATAAATGTTCTACGTATTTTTACTTTATTAAAGTAGGTATTTATACTTAGTTTTACGTAATTTTGCTTTTATAAAATTAACCATTATGAAAGCATCAGCCTCAAAAAAAGCAACTTCCCTTCATCTCTTAAATTTCAAAAGTCTACCCATTAGAACTTTTTGGATCACATCTATTGCCTTTTTTTTATGTTTTTTTTCATGGTTCGGCATTGTTCCTTTTATGCCTTATGTTGTTAAAGATTTAGGCTTAACCCCAGATCAAAAATGGAACTCTATCATACTTGCTGTTTCAGGTACAGTATTTGCACGATTATTAATTGGTAAATTATGCGATAAATACGGTCCAAGATTGGTTTACACCTGGTTATTAATTTGCGGTGCTATTCCAGTAATTTTAATTGGCCTAAGCCAAACACCAATGCAATTTTTAATTTGTAGATTTTTAGTTGGTTTTATTGGCGCTTCATTTGTAATTACTCAGGTGCACACTTCAATTATGTTTGCACCAAATATTGTAGGTACAGCTAATGCTACTTCGGCAGGATGGGGTAACTTAGGTGGTGGTGCAAACAGACTTGGCATGCCAATCATAGCTTCGATTGTTATCAGTTTTGGTATTGCAGAACAAGATGTTTGGCGTTATGCTATGATTATTGCAGGATCTGTTTGTTTTTTAATGGGACTAGTTTACTATTTCTATACCCAAGACACACCAGAAGGTAATTATAAAGATTTAAGAGCAAAGGGTGTATTACCGCAAACCAAAAAAGATCAAGTAGGTTTTACTGAAGTATTAAAAGATTATCGCGTTTGGATTCTTTTTATGGTCTATGCAGCTTCCTTTGGCATTGAATTAACTGTTTATGGCACCATGGACGATTACCTACAAAACACCTTTCAATTGGATAGGATAACTGCCGGAAATATTGTTTTATCATTTGCACTGATGAACATATTTGCTAGGACATTAGGTGGGGCTATTGGCGACAAGTTTGGAAAACTTAAAGGTTTAAGGGGTCGTGTTGTATTTCTCGCTATTATCTTAGCTATTGAAGGCTTAATGCTATCTTCCTTTTCACAAATCAATACACTTTCTGTAGCCATTGCTTTTTTGATCGCTTTTAGTCTAAGTGTACAAATGGCAGAAGGTGCTACTTTTTCTGTAGTTCCGTTTATTAATAAAAAAGCCATTGGATCCATCTCGGGCATTGTTGGAGCTGGCGGTAATGTAGGTGCTTTTTTAGCGGCTATGCTTTTAAAATCTAAATCAGCTGCAGCCGAAAAAGTAGCAATCCTAGCTAATCAAAATGCTGCCGAAGAAGCCATTCAACTTGCGCAGGCCACCGCCTCATCAACGGCAGTTTCCAGCGGCTATGCCCTTATAGGAATTCTAACTGTAATAACCGCAGTATTTTCTCTTGCCATAAAATTTAGCACAGAACAAGAAAAAGAAAGTAGCTCTATTCAAAACCCAAGTATAGAATTAATGGCTTATAAATAACAAGGTTTTACTCAAGATGTTTATATTTAATTTTAACTATATTCGTAATTCATAAATTATCTTGGTTTGAACAACATGATTCGTATAGTTTTAGCAGATGATCACACCATCGTAAGAGATGGCATAAAATACCTATTAGAAGAAGAGGAGAATATCTCTATTGTAGGCGAAGCATCTAACGGGCAAGAAGCTTTAGAGATGGTAGCCAAAACTGAGCCAGATATTTTAATTATCGATATTAGAATGCCAGTTATGAACGGTATTGAAGCTGTTAAAATACTCAATAGTAAACCCACAAAAACCAAGGCTATTGTTCTTTCGATGCACGACTCTGAAGAGTACATTTTAAATTCTATCAATGCTAAGGCCATGGGTTACCTACTTAAAGATTCTGGAAAAGATGAAATACTCAAAGCTATTGATAAGGTTTTTCATAATGAGAAATATTTTAGCGGAGCAATTAGCAATGTCATTATCAACAATCTACTTGAAAAAAAACAACAACCAGAAAGTATACCTACCCCTAAATCAAAGCAAGACCTTCCTTTTCAACTTACCAAAAAAGAGTTTCAAATTTTAAAGCTTATTTTGTCGGGTAAAACCAATAAAGAAATATCAGAAGAGCTTCAAAACAGTACTAGAACGATAGAAACACATCGTTTCAAATTAATGAAAAAGATGCATGTGAAAAATTCTATTGAATTATCTGCAAAAGCAAGCCAGTTTGGTTTAATATAATCAAAATCTTAACAATTTTACCTTTAAAAAATACGTATTTAAATACGTATTTTTACGTATGTATTAATATCTTTGCTCCTATCTAATAGTATTATTTCTTACGTGATATGGCAAAAATAAAATCTCATAAAACTGTTTGTTCGTACTGCGGCGTTGGCTGTGGTATCTTAGCACATCAGGATAACAATGGAAATATTCACATTGAAGGCGATAAAAATTATCCGGTTAACAAGGGTATGTTGTGCTCTAAAGGAATGAATCTAAACTATGTGGTTCAAGATACTTCCGACAGGATTCTATATCCAGAAATGAAATGGAGCAAAAACCACCCATTGGAAAGGGTTACCTGGGATACCGCACTGGATCGTGCAGCAGCAGTATTTAAAAGTATTATTAAAAAACATGGACCAGATAGTGTAGGTTTTTATGTTTCGGGGCAATGTCTTACAGAAGAGTATTATCTAGCCAATAAACTTACCAAAGGGTTTATTGGCACAAATAATATAGACACCAACTCAAGATTATGCATGAGTTCTGCCGTAGTTGGTTACAAAAAATCTATTGGAGATGATGCTCCCCCTATATCTTATGACGATATAGAATTAGCAGATTGTTTTTTAATCACAGGAGCTAACCCTGCTTGGTGTCATCCAATTTTGTTTAGACGATTAGAACAACATAAAAAAGACAATCCGAAAGTAAAAATTATTGTTGTAGATCCAATAAAAACCCAAACAGCTAGTATTGCTGATTTACACCTCCAAATTTTACCCGGTACAGATGTTATTTTGAATAATGCCATAGCTCGTAGGCTGATAGAAAAAGGTAAAACCGATAAAAATTTTATAAAAAACAACACAGAAGGCTTTAAAAAATTAAAAGAGGAAGTATTTAAAATCTCAATTACTAAGGCTGCAAAATTATGTGGTATTACTTCCAAAGAAATTAAAAAAGCAGCCCAGTTTATTGGTGACGCCAATGCCTTTTTAAGCATGTGGACTATGGGATTAAACCAAAGTGTGATTGGCGTAGATAAAAACGTATCTCTAATCAACATTTCTTTACTTACCGGGCAAATTGGCAAACCTGGTGCTGGACCTTTTTCACTAACGGGCCAACCCAATGCCATGGGCGGTAGAGAGGTTGGTGGTATGGCTAATTTATTAGCAGCACATAAAGACCTCAATAACCCAACCCATCGCCAACAAGTTTCCAATTTTTGGAGGAGCAAAGAAATCTCTGCTAATCCAGGTTTAACCGCCACCGAAATGTTTGAAGGTCTTAACACTGGTAAACTAAAAGCCATTTGGATTATTTGTACAAATCCGGTGGTAAGTTTACCAAATGCGCTTGAAGTAGAAAAGGCACTGAAAAAAGCAAACTTTGTGATTGTGCAAGATATCTCTCATCAATCTGAAACCACAAAATTTGCAGACCTGTTACTTCCTGCAGCTGGTTGGTTGGAAAAAGAAGGTACCATGACTAATTCTGAAAGAAGAATTAGTTATTTAAACAAAGTGGTAAAACCACCTGGTGAAGCATTACCCGACGCAGAAATACTCATGAGATTTGCAAAAAAAATGAATTATTCTGGGTTTGATTACCAAAACATGAGTGAAATTTTTGATGAACATTGCGCACTTACCAAAGGCACTGCCATTGATATTTCTGGTTTAAGTTATGATCGTCTAAAAACAGAAGGTAGTATGCAATGGCCCGTTCCAGATAAAAATCATACTGGTACCAAAAGACTTTTTACTGATGGTTATTTTTACACACCTTCTCAAAAGGCTCAGTTCAATGTACCTCAACAAATCTTAAATCAATCTGAACCAACAACCAAAACCCATCCTTTAATACTAAATTCTGGCAGAGTAAGAGACCAATGGCATACCAGAACGAGAACTGGAAAAGTAAACCGCTTAAACTCTCATATTGCTTCACCGTTTGTAAAAATTAACCCGGTAGATGCCTTAGAAAGAGGATTGAAAAATGGAAATATTGCCGTGATCTACAACGATAGAGGAACGGTAAGAGTACGTGTTGATTATAGCTATGATATACGGAGAGGCGTTGTTTTTATCCCAATGCATTGGGGAAAAATTATAAATAGCGACATTGGAAGAGTTAATAATTTAACCAGCAATAGAGTAGATCCAATATCCAAAGAACCTGATTTTAAATTTTCTGCTGTTGAAGTAAAAAAATACAAAAAAGAACGCCAAAAAATTTGTGTGATTGGTGCCGGTGCTGCAGCATATCGTTTTGTAAAAACTTACAGAAAATCTAATCAAGAAGACGACATCAAGGTGTTTTCAAAAGAAAAAAACCCATTTTACAATAGAGTTTTATTGCCAGAATACATCAGCAAAGAACTCACTTGGGATCAATTAGAGAAACTAAAAGCTGGTGAAGTAGAAAAATTAAACATTGCATTACATCCAGGTGTTTTGGTTAAACATATTGATAGAAAAAATAAAGTCATTACCGATAGTCAATCCAATGAACATGATTACGATATTTTAATCATCGCTACAGGATCAAGAGCCTTTGTACCCTCTAATGCCAGATTAGACTTACCAGGAAGATTTACCTTAAGAAGTAAAGAAGATGCAGATAATTTACAGAACCACCTCAACAATACAGGCTTGCCAGAAAATCAGCAACATATTGTTATTGTTGGCGGCGGACTCTTAGGATTAGAACTTGCAGCAACTTTAAACAAAAAGGATATCAAAATTACCATTGTTCAAAGAGCACCGCGATTGATGGAACGTCAGCTTGATATTATTGCTAGTAGCTTGTTAGCAGAAAATGTGCAAAGCCGAGGTATTCAAATCTATTTTAACAATGAAGTTAGTACCGTTTTTGAAGATGAACACAATAAAAACAAACTCTCAATTACTCTAAAAACAGGTAAAATTATTAATGCCAACGCTATTGTTTATGCTATAGGTACGATTCCAAATATAGAGTTACCAAAAGCATCCAAACTGCTTTGTGGTAGAGGGGTTAAAGTGAATCAGTATTTACAAACATCAGATCCATCTATTTATGCGCTCGGTGAAATTGCAGAATTTGAAAACAACCTTTATGGGATAACTTCGGCAGCCGAAGAACAGGCCGACATTGCAGCCAATTATATTTTGGGAGATTTAAACAGTATTTATAAAGGCTCTGTATTGATGAATATCTTAAAGTTTGATGATCTCGATCTTTGTAGTGTAGGTATGGTTCAGATACCTAAAAATGACCCTTCTTATGAAGAAATTGTACTTAAAGATATCAATCAGCATTTTTATAAAAAATGTATTGTTAAAAACGATTTACTCATTGGGACAGTTTTAATGGGTGATAAAAATGAATTTGCTCAATTTAAAAGTTTAATCAGCGACAAAATAGAATTATCAGAAAAAAGATCCGAGCTTTTAAGAGGTAAAAACGAAACAGAACCAATGTTAGGTAATCTTGTTTGTTCTTGTAGCCAAGTTGGAGATAAAAACCTTACCAATGCTATTGCTTCTGGCTGCAAAGATTTTAATGAACTATGTGCTAAAACTGGTGCTGGCCTAGGTTGTGGTAGCTGCAAACCTGAGGTGGAAGAAATTTTACTTGCAACACACTAAAAACACTCTCATGAAAAAAAAATTACAACGCATATTTATAAAAGGAGGAATACTGTCTCCCAGTGAAATGAAACAAATTATTTCTCTAAGTCAGGAGTTAGGATTTAAAAGTTTAAAATTTGGCTCTAGACAAGATATTTTAATCCCGGTTAGCGAACATCAAAAAGAGATCATTTCTAAATACCCAAATCTTAATTTAGAAATTGAAAAAAATCATGAAAATATAGTTTGCAGCTATGTATCTTCTGATATATTTCCGCAAACTTCATGGCTCAATAGCTCTACTTATCTGTATATTTTAGAGTTGTTTAAAAATAGTCCAACCTTAAAAATAAATATTACAGATCCTTACCAACGTTTAGTGCCATTATTTACAGGTAATTTAAACTTTATAGCCTCTGAATTTGAAGATTATTGGCACTTAAATCTTAATTTACCTGGCTGGACAGAGCATATCGATTATCCTGTTTTAATTTATAGCTGGGATATTCCTAAAATTTCTGAAGCAATTATTGCTAAGCATCAAGAAACCACAGATATTGATATACTTTTTGAACTTGTAAATCAAACCGTCGAAACCAATAATAGAACTATTGACAAGCCTTTAGAAGTGCCTTTCCAACCATTTCCATATTATGAAGGCATGAATAAAATGGGCTTGAATGAATATTGGCTGGGCTTGTATTGGAGGAATAACGAATACGATTTGGATTTTCTTGAAGCATTTTGTGATTTTTGCTTAGACAGCAGGGTTGGAAAAATTTGTATCACACCTTGGAAATCATTCATTGTTAAAGGAATTCACAAAAAATATAAATTAAATCTAGAAAAATTATTAGGTAAAAGAGGTATTAATGTTAGACATTCTTTACTTGAAATGAATTGGCATTTACCCGTAGATGATGATCAAGCTCTAGAGCTGAAGAAATTTATTGTTCGCAACTTTGATCAAAACGACATTTCTACCTATGGTTTAAATTTTGCCATTGCTAATCTACCGGACAATTCTACATACTTCACCTCTGCTGTGATAGAAAAAAACGAAGCGCCAAATTTGGTAAAAGATTTTAAAATACGCCCAACTTTTAATGTACTTTATTGTAAAAATTTTAATCCTAATACACAACAATATATTGTTTACGCTCAAGATGTTGACAAAATGGAACTACCCGGTTTATTGATGGAACTAAGTAAAATGTACTTTGACAAATTAGGAGAAGCAACAGAAGAAGAAAAGCAAAAAGAAGAACTTAAAGAGGTTAAAGAAGTTTATCAATGTAAAAACTGCTTAAGTATTTATGATGAGCATTATGGCGATACTTTAGCTAATATTGCGCCAGACACGCCATTTAACAATTTACCACCTCAATACACCTGTGGGGTATGCGAATCTGAAAAAGAAGCTTTTCAATTGGTAAAAATTTAATCAATCAGGTCTTTGGTAATTTTATTTAAGGCATCCACCTTGTCTTGAAAATTGCCTTTAATTGTTTTGCGATACTGGTTTAAATTGTTAACCAGTTCATTGATATCTTCTGGTATAACTTCTTCAAAAAACTGACGTAATCTCTTCGCTGTGGTTGGTGATTTACCATTGGTAGAAATGGCGATTTTTACGTTTCCTTTGGTTACAATACCTCCCATATAAAAATCACAATAAGGCGGATTATCGGCAACATTTACTAAAATATTCTTTTGTTTGCAATCTGCATGCACTTGTAAGTTCACTTCCAAGTTATCTGTTGCGGCAATAACAATTTGTTTTTGTCCTAAAAATGCAGATTGATAAACTGAATGTATGCGCTTCACATTTTTCATTTCTGCGAAAGCGATAAATTCGTTGCTAAAATCTTGCGCTACCACTGTAACTTTTGCATTAGGGCTAGATTTTAAAAGAAAGGTAAGTTTTTCTAGTCCAACTTTACCTCCGCCAACTATTAAAACTTCTAATTCTGCAACTTTTAAAAAAATTGGATATAGTTCATTTTGTTTCATTTTCTTTGTTTTTATCTCCCTCTCTTTTGCCCCAATCTATAAAATTCCAAACTCTTTCATGAAAAAAATACAAAAACATCTTGGTAAATATTTCTATACCCCCAATTGAGACTGCTGTTTTTATTAGCCCTGTTAAAAAATATGAAATTATGATGGTGTCTAAGGTACCCAACGTACGCCAGGTAATGGCTTTTACCACACTTCGGCGTTTGGTTTCGCCTTTTTTATAATAATCCTTATCTTTTGGTTTGAACAAAAACATTTTTAAGCATTTAAAGCTAAATTTAAATCGTTTATTATATCGTTTACATGCTCTAAACCAATTGAAGTTCTCACCAAACCATCCGTAATACCTACTTCTAATCTATCTACTTCACTCAACTTACTGTGTGTTGTAGAGGCTGGATGGGTAACAATACTTCTTGTATCTCCTAAATTTGCAGAAAGAGAACACATTTTAATATGGTTTAAGAACTTTCTCCCTGCATCAATTCCTCCTTTGACCTCAAAGGCAATTATATTGCCTCCTAATTTCATCTGTTTCTTAGCAATTTTGTATTGTGGATGCGATTTTAAAAAAGGATATTTAACCCAATTCACCTTAGGGTGTCCTTCTAAAAATTCTGCCACTTTTAAAGCATTTTCGCAATGTTTTTCTAATCTTACAGCTAAGGTTTCCAAACTTTTAGATAGTACCCAAGCATTAAAAGGGGACAATGCTGGCCCTGTATTACGTGAAAATAGGTAAATTTCTTGAATTAATTCACTTTTACCTACAGCAATACCTCCTAAAACTCTTCCTTGACCATCCATCAGTTTGGTTGCAGAATGAATTACAATAGCTGCTCCAAATTTTATAGGCTGTTGTAAATAAGGCGTTGCAAAACAATTATCGATTACCAATAACAAGTTGTGTTTTTTGGCAATTTTGCCTAATAATTCTAAATCTAACACATCTACTCCTGGGTTAGTAGGTGTTTCTGCATATAAAATTTTAGTATTTGGCTGGATTAAATTCTCAATTTTATCTACCTCATTAACTTTAAAGTATGAAGATTCAATATTCCATTTGGGTAAGTATTTGGTAAATAAAGTATGGGTAGAACCAAAAACCGACCTACAAGATACAATATGATCTCCACTATTTAATAAAGCTCCAAAAGTGGAAAAAATTGCTGCCATTCCCGTGGCAAAAGCATAACCACTTTCTGCCCCTTCCATGGCTACAACTTTATCAACGAACTCTGTGGTGTTTGGATTAGAAAACCTACTATATAAATTCTTTTGTTTTTCCTCTGCAAAAGAGGCTCTCATATCTTCTGCATCGTCAAATACGAAACTTGAAGTGACAAATAAAGGTGTAGAATGCTCACTATATTCTGTTCTTTCTGTTTGCGTTCTGATTGCCTCTGTTTCAAAATTCTTTTTATCCTGCATTTTTTAAATTGCTTTTTCTGTTAATCTTAAAATATCTCCAAACACTCCTCTGGCCGTAACTTTTGCTCCAGCTCCAGCTCCTTGAATTACCAAGGGTTGTTCCCCATAGGATTCAGTATAAATTTCAAAAATAGAATCTGAGCCTTTAACTTGTCCTAAGGAACTATCCATAGGCACAGAAACCAGCTTTACCTCTAAATTCCCTTTGGTTTTCGACAAATCTCCTGAAAGTTCTCCAATATACCGCAATACATGATTGGGTTTTTGGTTATTTTTTTTGGCCACATATTCTTCATCTAACTTTTGAATATTAGACAAAAATTTAGCTACATCGCCATCTCTCAATGGCTCAGGGATTAAATTTTGTACTGTCACATCCTCAAATTCATTTTCTAAATCTAATTCTCTTGCCAAAATTAAAAGTTTTCGGGCAACATCATTCCCACTTAAATCCTCTCTAGGATCTGGCTCTGTAAAACCTTTCTCCACTGCTTCTAATAAAACCTCGCTTATCGGTTTATCTAATACAGAATAGTTATTAAAAAGATAACTTAAAGAACCCGAAAAAACGCCCTTTATTTTTGTTATATTTTCGCCAGAATGATGTAATAACTTAATCGTGTCTAACAACGGCAACCCAGCACCAACATTGGTTTCGTATAAATAATTCTTTTCATTCTC
>JAUIAA010000322.1 GCA_030425715.1 Bacteroidia bacterium
TGATTTTAACCTCTTTTTTTTGTTAAATAACACCACTAATCTGCTCCAATAATATGAAGTTCGGCAAACTCTTTTGTAACCACAATAGTATTATCGCCATTTACTTTAACATCATCAAAATCTAACTCTTCTTTATCTATTTTTATTTTAGATATTTGAAAAGGTACACCGTGTAACTTTATAATAAAGGAATGGTAACTGGTTTTAAATTTACCTGATTTATGTTGATGTACAATTATATCATTTGCTCTACCTGTTAAATTAAAGGTTCTTAAACTAAACCGCCCTTTATTATAATCATAACCATCGTTAGCATCTTCATAAAGTTCACTTTTTTCTTTCCCTTTTTTATAATATAAATCTAAGGTTAGCTCTTCAATAATTTTCTCACCAACATACTGTTGTATAGGATATTTAGGTATAATTGCACCTTCTTTAACAAATATTGGCATACGATCAATATCGGCATCTACCCAAGTTTCTTTACCTCCTTCAAACAATGTATCTGTCCAATAGTCAAACCAATTTCCAATTGGGATATACATTCTTCTACCTTTCGCATTGGGTTCAATTATAGGGCAAACTAAAATTTGATCGCCATAAATAAACTCATCTGTTCTATTATGGTTTTGCAAATCTGCTTGATCGTAAATTACCAATGATTTTAATATTGGGCTACCTTCTTCAATATACTTCCAAAAAGCGGTGTATAGATAAGGCAAGAGCTGGTAACGAATTTCAATAAACTTTTTTACAATCTTTAATACTTCTGTATCAAATGCCCATGGTTCTTGATCGCCGTGATCCCCAGAAGAATGTGTTCTACAAAAAGGATGAAAAACTCCTAACTGAATCCAGCGTGCATATAATTCTCCTGTTGGCTGCTCTGCAAAACCACCAATATCTGATCCTGCAAAAGAATAACCCGATAAACACATCCGTTGCGCTTGAATATTTGCGATCCATAAATGCTCCCAAGTTGCAATATTATCTCCGGTCCAAGTAGAGGTATATCTTTGCGTGCCAGAATAAGCAGATCTTGTAATTACAAACGGACGTTTAGGGTAAGCAAATTTTTTCAATCCTTGGTATGTTGCTTTTGCCATTTGCATACCATAGATATTATGTGCTTTTCGATGGCTACATCTATGTCCGTCGTAATGGTGACGTACATCATCTGGGAATGTTTTATTAGGCACCTCCATAACGGCAGGCTCGTTCATATCATTCCAAACTCCTTTTATTCCAATCTCACCAATCAATTCTTTAAAAAGTCCAGCCCACCATTCTCTTACTTCTGGATTGGTAAAATCTGGAAAATAACATTCTCCAGGCCAAACTTTTCCTTTCATATAAGGACCGTCTGCTCTTTTACAGAAATAATCTTTTTCTAAGGCTTCTTTAAATACACTATAATTTTTATCAATTTTAATACCTGGATCGATAATTACTACGGTTTTAAATCCATCTTCATTAAGTTCCTCCACCATTTTTTTGGGATCAGGAAAATATTCTTTGTTCCAAGTAAAACATCTAAACCCCTCCATATAATCAATATCTAAATAGATAGCATCACAAGGAATTTGCAATTCTCTAAATTTACCTGCAATTTCTCTTACTTTAGATTCTGGGTAATAACTCCATTTACATTGATGGTAGCCCAAAGCCCACATTGGTGGCATTTCTGGAACACCTGTTAAATTGGAATAACTACTAATTACATCTTCCATTTTAGGGCCATAAATAAAGTAATAATTCATTTCTCCACCTTGTGCCCAAAAGCTGGAAACATGACGCCTTTCATGGCAAAAATCAAAGTAAGAACGAAATGTATTGTCGAAAAATATACCATATGCCTTTATACTATGTAAGCCTATGTAAAAAGGTATGGTTTTATAAATGGGATCTGTATTTCTACCATAAGCATAGCTATCTGTAGCCCAATTTTCAAAACGTCT
>JAUIAA010000323.1 GCA_030425715.1 Bacteroidia bacterium
GAAAAAAGACTTGCAGAAAGTATCAAAACAGCAATGTACCATGGCGATGATACCTTGATGGTTTTGCCTTTTGACTCAGATAAAAATCCGAGATATTTTAGTAGAAATTTAATGTGCCCAAGTACAGGTATTTCTTACCCAAAACCCGAGCCCAATTCTTTTTCCTTTAATTCGCCAAAAGGTGCTTGTGAAAAATGTAACGGATTAGGAAAAGTACACGAAATCAATATCAATAAGATTATTCCTGACAATAAAATCTCTATTGCTAATGGCGGATTGGCTCCGCTAGGTGAGAAAAAAAATACTTGGATTTTTAAGCAATTGGGGTATATTGGAGAGAAGTACGGTTTTCAACTTACCGATCCTATAAAAAAAATCCCGAAAGAAGCTTTAGAAATTATTTTAAACGGAGGGAATGAAAAATTTGAAGTGCATTCCAAAGATTTAGGAATCTCTAGAAACTATCACATCGATTTTGAAGGTATTAATAATTTTATTTTTAATCAATATCAGGCAAGTGCAACTACCTCTATCAAAAGATGGGCAAAAGGTTTTATGGATGAAGTACCCTGTAGTCAATGTAAGGGTAGCAGGTTAAAAAAAGAAGCTCTCTTTTTTAAAATAAATGAATTATCTATAGCCGATTTATCAAAAAAAGACATTGTGCATTTGGCAGAATGGTTTGAAAACATTGAAAGTAAACTATCGAGTAGGCAATTAAAAATTGGATCGGAAATACTAAAAGAAATCAAAACCAGAATACAATTTTTATTGGATGTTGGTTTGGATTATCTATCCCTAAACAGAAGCTCTAAAACACTTTCGGGTGGGGAAGCGCAAAGAATTAGGCTTGCCACACAAATAGGGTCTCAGTTGGTTGGTGTTTTATATATTTTAGACGAGCCGAGTATTGGTCTGCACCAAAGAGATAACCAAAAACTAATAGATTCTTTACAAAAGCTACGCGATTTAGGAAACTCTATTTTGGTAGTAGAACACGATAAAGACATGATGATTGCATCGGATTATGTAATTGATATTGGGCCAGAAGCCGGAAAACATGGCGGCGAAATAATAAGCAGTGGCACACCCAAAGATTTACTAAAAAGTAAAACACTAACGGCCTCTTATTTAAATGGTAAAAAATCTTTTGCCATACCTACCAAAAGAAGAGCTGGCAATGGTAATGAAATAATACTAAAAGGTGCTAGTGGTAACAACTTAAAAAATGTAACTCTTAAAATTCCATTAGGTAAATTGGTTTGTGTTACTGGTGTTTCAGGAAGTGGGAAATCTACCTTAATTAATGAGACCCTCTACCCTATTCTAAACCAGCATATTTACCGCGCGGTAAAGGCTCCAATGCCTTACAAATCTATCAAAGGATTAGAGCATATTGATAAAGTAATAGACATCAACCAAACACCTATAGGGCGTACGCCTCGTTCAAACCCTGCTACTTATACAGGTGTGTTTAGTGAAATTAGAACTTTATTTGCCAAGACTCCAGAGGCTTTAATTAGAGGGTATAAACCGGGTAGATTTTCATTTAATGTAAAAGATGGTCGTTGCGAAACTTGTAAAGGAGGTGGCGTACGCGTTATTGAAATGAATTTTTTACCAGATGTAGAAGTAGAATGCGAAACTTGTCAAGGCAAAAGATTTACTCGTGAAACCTTAGAAATTCGCTATAAGGGAAAATCTATTTCTGATGTTTTAAATATGACCATTGATGAAGCTGTTCCGTTTTTTGAAAATATACCAAAAATTTATACCAAATTAAAAACCATACAAGATGTTGGTTTGGGGTATATTTCCTTAGGTCAGCAATCCACTACCCTTTCGGGAGGAGAAGCACAGCGAATTAAACTTGCCGCCGAACTATCTAAAAGAGATACTGGGAACACCTTCTCTATATTAGATGAACCAACCACTGGGTTGCATTTTG
>JAUIAA010000324.1 GCA_030425715.1 Bacteroidia bacterium
ATTTTTTTCTACAAGAGGTTTTAGTTTATCTAATTCTACTTGGGCAGCGATAACATTTGCTTTTGCAGCTTGTGCATCTTGAGTCAAGCTTTGCGTTTCTAGCTTAAAAAGCAATTGCCCTTGTTGGACATTTTGCCCTTCTTTTACCAATACCTCTTTAATATAGCCTGAAATTTTTGGACGAACTTCACTATTCACCTTTCCTTCAATACTCGTTGGAAAATTTTGATGGGTAGTTACATCTTGTTTCTTAACTTTTACCACAGGATAAGGTAAAACTGGCATTCCTTTTTGTGCTACTTGTTTCTTCTCACAGCTAATTAGTAATAAAACCATAGCGAAAGAGGTTAAAATATTATAAGTGTTTTTTTTCATATTAAGATTTTGTTTGATTATTCATAGCAGCCACTTTTGATTTTAAATCGCGCATTGATGCTATAGCTAAGTTTGTAAATTTTATATAATTCTCATGGTAAGTTAAACCAAATTTCAATTCTTCGGTTGTGGTATCTAAATTATTGATTTCTTGCTTGTAATCCAACACCTCTTGATGAAGTTCTCTCTCCGATTTCCATTCCAAAATCATCTTATCCATATTTTGTAATAATATATCAGGGTGGATCACAAAATACTTTTTTCGGTCGCCTAATTTAGTAAAATAGACTATTTTATCTAAGCTTTTCAAATGCGCTAAATTTGTAGATATAGTACTCTTACTAGCGCACAAATCAGATACTAAATCGTCAAAAGTAGCACCTATTTTCCCCGTAAGAATAATATAAGCGAAGATACGTGCTGCTACAGGAGACAATTGTTCTGTGTGTTCAAAATGAACTCCAAGCTTTTCTACTAACTTGTATTTTTTTATTTTCAACTGATTTTCCATTAGATATACGTTGATGCAAAAATAGTTTTAGTTCGGAACAAATCGAACCTTGAAAAGGTTAAAAAATTGTTAAATAGATATATTATTTAAGTAGGTATAGGTTATAGCTTATTAACAAAAATATGATCAGCAAAGCGCCTTGAAATGTTTTCTTCTTTTTGGTCAAAAGCAATCAACATAGATTCATCAAATTCTCTAATTTCTTTTACTTGTATTTCACTACTCAAAGCCAAACCAATTTGTGTAACATACTTTAAAAATGCTG
This sequence comes from Bacteroidia bacterium, assembly GCA_030425715.1. Classification (GTDB taxonomy): domain Bacteria; phylum Bacteroidota; class Bacteroidia; order Flavobacteriales; family Flavobacteriaceae; genus Lutimonas. The sequence goes on from JAUIAA010000324.1 coordinate 1,152, forward strand.
CAGAACTATCCTTAACTGATATTAGTTTACAACTTTCACCAGCCTTTATTGTTGATAGTAATTGCTTGGGCTGGGCTATAAAAATTCCTTTGGCATTGGGAATCACATCACCGTGCGGATCTTTTTTCGGATGGCCTAAAAACTTGTCTAACTCCTCCACTAATTTTGCCGATTTAACATGTTCTAATTGGTGTGCTACTTCGTGCACCTCGTCCCAAGTAAAATTCATGTGTTGGTATAAAAAAGTCTCCCAAAGTCTATGTTTTCTTACCAAATTTATCGCCAATTCATTGCCCAACTCTGTCAATTCTAACTTGCTATATTTTTGATAAGTAACCAATTTTTTCTCACGCATTTTTTTTAACATATTACTAACTGAAGCTGGAGATAAATTTAAATACTCTGCCAACTCATTGGTTCCTACTTTATTTGTACCATGCTGATTTCCTACTGCATATATCGCTTTTAAATAGTCTTCAATATTTTTTGTAATTGTCATATAATAATATTTGTTAGTTGTGGCTAACTTTTATAGTTTTGCATTGTTAAATATACAAACCTATATGAAAATTAACCTATTTTTTTTATTCCTTTTTTATATTTCGATAGTTTCTGCACAAAATGCACAAATCAAAGGTACAGTTTTTAGCGAAGGAGCAACACTTCCTTTTGCAGCGATACAAATCAAAAACAGTACTATTGGCGTATCTTGTGATGAAAATGGTAAGTACATTCTCGAAAATTTAGAAGCTGGTAAGCATACCATAATTGTTTCCTTTTTAGGCTATAT
>JAUIAA010000325.1 GCA_030425715.1 Bacteroidia bacterium
GAAGTGCTGCGAACCAAAAAACCAAAAAGCACTATAAACCAACGGTATCGGTTAGTACGAAATTGGAAGGCAAACATGTAGTTATACAAATAGAAGACAATGGTATTGGTATGAGCAAAGAAATAAAAGATAAAATTTTTCAACCCTTTTTTACTACCAAACCTACTGGGAAAGGTACAGGATTGGGATTATCTCTATCTTACGATATAATAAAAGCACATGGAGGAGAATTGAAAGTTAAGAGTAAAATGGGAAAAGGAACAGAATTTATCATTGCATTACCCATAAATAATCAGTAATGAAATTGACCAAAAGAATTAACAACCAACTATGAAATCGAATAAACCAAAATCTGGTGCTAATAGTAAAACGGATATTGCATCAAAAGAAAAAGATAGCTTGCTTGCTTCAAAAGACACATTGCTTTTACTAGAGCAGCGCAATGCGGAGCTTTCGCTTATAAATTCAGTTCAAGAGGCTATTATGGCTGAAATGGATTTACAAGGGATTTATGATTTGGTAGGTAATAAAATTAGAGAACTCTTCAATGCGCAAGTCGTAGGAATTTACACCATTGACACCGAAAAAAGCATGGAGTATTTTAACTACTTATTTGAAGATGGCAAACGAATTTTTCCAAAACCTAGAGATTTAGACAAAATTAGATTGCTTCTGGTTGAAAACAAGAAATTGATTCTTATCGATGAAAATCTCTTGCAAAAAGTTGCTGAAATAACAGGTGTTACGCCAAAAGCAGTACCCGGAACCAAAATGCCAAAATCCATACTTTTTGTCCCAATGACAGTTCGTGGTGAAGTTCGTGGCTATGTTAGCCTGCAAAATTTAGATAGTGAACATGCTTTTAATAAATCGGAAATTAGGCTATTGAGCACGCTTACCAACAGTATGAGTGTTGCCTTAGAAAATGCAAGATTATTCAATGAAACCGAACAGCGAAATGCGGAACTTGCCGTAATTAATAGTGTACAACAAGGGTTGGTGGCGCAAATGGACATGCAGGGTATTTACGATTTGGTGGGGGATCGAATTCGTACACTTTTTAATGCACAAGTGGTAGCAATGGCTACTTTTAATTACGAAAACAATACTGAAGAGTTTCACTATATCTTTGAAGATGGCAAACGATTTTCAATGGATTCCAGACCCATTGACAAAATTAGACAACGAATAATCAATACAAATGAATTGCTTTGCATCAATGAAAATGCTGATGAAGTTTGGACACAAATTACTGGAGAAGCACCTACAGTTATTCCTGGAACACAACTTACCAAATCAGCACTTTATGTGCCGATGTCTGTTGGTAATGAGGTTCGTGGCTATGTAAGCTTACAAAACCTGGACAGAGAAAATGCCTTTAGCGATTCTGACATTCGCTTATTAAGTACCTTGGCAAATAGTATGAGTGTAGCATTAGAGAATGCCCGACTCTTTAGTGAAACCGAACAACGAAATGCAGAATTAGCTGTAATTAACAGTGTGCAACAGGGTTTGGTTGCTGAAATGGATATGCAAGGAATTTATGACCTAGTTGGAGATAAAATTCGCGACTTATTTGATGCACAAACCACAGGAATCGTCACCTTTGACCATACAAAAAAAACAGAAAATTTTATGTATTTGTTTGAAGATGGCGGACGCTATTTTCCCAGTCCTCGAGTTTATGACAAGGTTAGAGAAAAAGTAATTTCAGAAAGAAAAGCCATACTTCTTGGTGAAAATGCTGCCGAAGCAATTTCAAAAATTAATGGAAAACCACATAAACCTGTACCAGGAACAAAAGCCGCAAAATCGGCTGTTTTTGTACCAATGCTGGTTGGGGAAACCGTTTTAGGCTATATTACCCTTCAAAATTCCGATAAAAATAACGCCTTTAATAATGGCGATATGCGATTACTAGGAACCCTAGTAAATAGCA
>JAUIAA010000326.1 GCA_030425715.1 Bacteroidia bacterium
CATTTTTACCGCCCTACGATCTTTAACTGAATTACCCGGATTAAAAGTTTCTACTTTGGCCAATACCAAAGCGTCCACCTCTTCCACAATTTTCTTCAGTTTAACCAAAGGTGTATTCCCTATGGTTTGTAATATGTTTTTTGCGTATTTCATTGGGTAATTTTAAGTACACTAATTTACAGAAAATATAAGTGTTTGATACGCTTAATTAAACATTTTTGGAAACGCTTGCTCTTTGGGTTGTCTTAATAAGGTTAAACGAAAAATGCTTCTTAAAAAGCCCAATCCATACCCAGTAAACTGAACTATTGTAGACCAAACACTTGTAATGGCTACTAAAATATTTTTATTTTTTACATAAGAATCTAAGCAGATAATCACAAAATAAATCCCATATATATTGATTAACCACGAATTTCCAAATCTATAATAAAGTATTGCCAAAATAAGACCTATCAAAAACAAGCTGGGAAACCAAAAAGTGATCTTAGCAGTGGTAGGGTGCATTTTATTAAGAATTGGTCGTGCTGCACCAAAATTGAATGTTTGGTTATAAAATTGCCGCCAGGTTGTTCTGCGTTTGTGGTAAACAAAGGCTTTGGGAATAAATTGTGTGGTACAACCTAAACGCCATAATCTAAACGATAAATCGATATCTTCACCAAATCGTTGTTTTGAAAATCCTTTAGTTTTGGTAAAAGCCTCCTTGGATAGCCCCATATTAAAACTGCGCAGCTGAAACTTACTTTTTAGGTTTTTACTACCTCGAATGCCCCCTGTGGTAAATAAGGAAGTCATGCTATAATTGATTGCTTTTTGAATTATAGAAAAATTGGGATGCGCTGCATCTGCTCCTCCAAATGCATCTGTATAATTATTTTGTAAACTAGCATCTACTCCTTTTAAATAATTTTCAGGCAAAACACAATCAGAATCAATAATTATAAAATAATCACCAGTAGCTTTTTGCATACCATAATTACGGCTATCGCCAGGGCCTGAATTTTCTTTAAAGTAATATTGTAAATTAAGTTTGGATTGATAAACTTCTACAATGGGTTTGGAAGATATTGCTGAGCCATCTTCTACCACCACAACTTCTATAGTTAACTGTACAGATTGGTTTAATATGCTTTGCAGCAATTCTTCCAGTTCTTCTGGACGATTATAAATGGGTATGATGATGGAGTATTTCAAATAGCTAATCAAAAAATCGAGAAAACCTTGGTTATACGCAATGCTTTCTCGATATATTTATTTTAAGTTTTTGTTTTATTTATCTTCTGAAAAGTTTTCCATCACCAAATCACTAATTCCCATGTTAGAAAATCCTCCATCGTGAAAAAGATTTTGTAAGGTTACCTTTTTAGTCAAATCCGAAAACAATGATATTACATAATCTGCACATTCTAAAGCTGTTGCGTTGCCTAGTGGCGACATTTTTTCGGCGTAATTTAAAAAGCCATCAAAGCCTTTTACACCACTTCCAGCTGTTGTAGGAGTTGGTGATTGGGATACCGTATTTACTCTAACCTTATGGTCTCTACCAAAGAAATAACCAAAGCTTCTAGCAATAGATTCTAAGTAAGCCTTATTATCTGCCATATCGTTATAATCTGGAAAAACTCTTTGTGCTGCCATATAAGTCAAAGCAACGATAGAGCCCCAATCATTTACCGCCTTTTTGTTGTACAATACGTTCATTACTTTATGAAAAGACAAAGCGGAAACATCCCAACCTTTGGCTGAAAAATCATAATTAGAATTGGTATAATGTACTCCTTTACGCACATTAACCGACATACCGATAGAATGCAAAACAAAATCTATTTTACCGCCTAAAATTTCCATAGACTTGTCAACTAAATTGTTTAAATCGTCCATACTAGTTGCATCGGCAGGAATAATTTCAGAATTTGTTTTTTCTGCCAATTC
>JAUIAA010000030.1 GCA_030425715.1 Bacteroidia bacterium
AACGCCAACTTCATTTATCCAATCTACACACAATACAGTTGGTGCACAAATTGCGTTGGGCTTGCAATGTAAATCGTACAATGTTACTTATGTGCATGACGCCAATTCGTTACCCACAGCATTTATTGATGCAATGTTGATGATTCAAGGAGAAGGTATTGAATATTTACTTGTTGGTGGGGTAGATGAAAATAATAAGTTTACTAATGACGCTCTACAATTGATTGGAGATATAAAAAAAGAAGAACTAATCGACAGTCTTTTTGAGGTGCAATCAGAAGGAACGATCCTTAGTGAAGGAGCACAGTTTTTTGTTTTAGAGAATGTGAAAAAAGAAAACACTTATGCACAATTACTAGATGTGATTACCTACAACACCTTGAATGCTGAAAAAGTAGAGGGAAAACTCCATTTATTTTTAAAAAATAATGCAATGGAGATAGAAGATATTGATGCGGTATTTCTTGGCGAAAATGGAGATATAAGGTACGATGGAGTCTATCATGACTTGAAAAATAAAATATTTCAACATAAAATACAATTGGCGTTTAAGCATTTATCTGGAGAATTCAATACCGCTATTGGTTTTGCAATATGGGCTGCTTCTTTGGTGCTAAAAACGCAAAGTATTCCAAATATTTTAAGAAGAAATAAAGTAGAGAAAAATGCTGTAAAAAATATTTTAATCTACAACCAATACAAAGGTAAAAACCATAGTTTTACTTTGCTAAGCACATGCTAAGTTTTAAAAAGGTAAATATTGCTGCCATCATTTTTACAATCTTTATCCTTATTTTTTCACAGATTGGTGATTTTTCTTATTGGTGGAGTATTGTAGTTTTTGTTATTTGGATTTTGTTAACGGCTTTTGGTTCTGTTGAAATTAGAAAAAATTATTTCCTAAAAGCATACCATCATAAACCTGATGTAAAAGATAACCTAGTTGCCATTACCCTAGATGATGGTCCAAATAATTTATATACTGTTCAAGCACTACAATTATTAGATAAGTACCAGGCAAAAGCTACCTTTTTTTGTGTGGGTAATCAGATAGAAAAACACCCTAAAATTTTACAGGAGATATTGAATAGAGGGCATGTGGTTGGTAATCATTCCTATAGCCATTCTAATTATTTTGGTTTTTATGCTACATCTAGGGTTGTTTCTGATCTTAAAAAAAACAATACTTTGATTGAAAAATTAACCAATGTAAAACCTAGATTTTTTAGACCTCCAATGGGAATTACAAATCCAAATATAGCAAAGTCGGTAAAAAAATTAAACCTCCAAACCTTTGGTTGGAGCATTCGATCATTCGATACCATTGCTAAAAATCCTTCAAAAGTAATTCATAAGGTTTGCAAAAAAATAAAAAAAGGAGATGTTATTTTATTGCATGATACTAGTGAAATTAGTTTGCAAATTTTAGAAGGAATTTTACAATATTTGGAGCAACAGCAAATGAAATCTGTAACTTTGGAAAAATTATTTAGTATGGATGCTTATGAAAAATAAGATATTATTTTGTGTTTTGTTCTCCCTTTTTATTTCTAGTGTATTTGCGCAGCATAAAACATTATTATCAATAGATAAAGAAGTATTAAAAAAAGAGGTTGTAAAAAAATCTAAAAGTATAGCAACCTTGCAAAGTGATTTTATACAAATAAAACACTTGAGTTTTTTATCTAAAGATATAGAGTCGCAAGGAAAATTATGGTTTAAAGCTCCAAACGCTATTAAATGGGTGTATACTTCTCCTTTTCAATACAGTGCAATTTTTAAAGATGACCAATTATTTATTAATGATGAAGGTAGAAAAAATAAAATCTCATTAAAATCGAATAAAACCTTTGAATCGCTAAACCATTTGTTGATTAAAAGTGTAACGGGAAATATGTTTGACGAATTGGTTTTTGAAATTTCCTATTTTGAGAATGATATTCATTATGGAGCCTCATTTTATCCAAAAGATAAAAACATAAAGAAATTTATTCATCAATTTGAATTGTACTTTTCTAAACAAAATTTTCAAGTAGAAGAGGTGAAAATGATAGAATCTTCAGAGGATTATACTTTGTTAAAATTTAAAAACCAAAAATATAATAACGCCTTACGCGATGCGGATTTCAATCCTTAATTTATCTCTTTTTTTGCTTTTGCTCAATTCATGCGCAAAGCCTATAATCAAAGGGTTTGTAGAGAAAGAAACAGATCCATTTGTGGTTCAGAATTTATATTTTGATAACGAAGTTGAAGATTATGTTTACAAGGCAAAATTAAATGTTTTAAAAAATAGTTTTGGCGGAATTCTCATTGTAAAAAAAATTAAACAAGAGCATTACAGAGTGGTTTTTACTACAGAATTTGGGAATACAATTTTTGATTTTGAATGGATACAAGATAAATTTCAAGTGAACCAAATTTTAAGTAATATGGACAAAGAATTTATTATAAAATTTTTAAAAAACGACTTACAATTGTTGTTTAAACGAGATATTAAAGTGGTGAAAAGATTTGATAATGAAGGAAACATTGTAGCAAAAGCATTTAAACAAAACAAGTTTACAAATTATTACTTTTTTGATACAAACTTGAATAGATTGACAAAAATTGTACAAGCAAAGCATAACAAACCAAAGGTATCTATTGATTTTTTACAAATTCAAAAAAATATTTCTAGGCGTATTGTAATGAATCACCATAATATTAATTTAAATATGGAATTAATTTTTATTGGTGATTAAGTAGGATTCTTATATATTTAAAAAATGATATTAGAAGATTTATACCAAATAGAGTCTCAAGACTTTTCAAAAGAAAATCATACTTTATCCACTAGGATAAAGATCAATAAAGATCATGTAATTTTTCAAGGGCATTTTCCAAATAATCCTGTAATGCCAGGAGTTTGTATGATGCAAATTATAAAAGATTTCACTTCTAATTATATTGGTAAAGCGTTATTTATGGAGCGATGTTCCAATGTAAAGTTTATGGCTTTGATCAACCCTGAAATAAACCCAGTTCTAGATTTAGAAATTCAAATTAATGCAGATATTGATGGTGTAAAGATTAAAAATATTACAAAAATGGGTGATGTGCTTGCGTTGAAACTAAGTGCACAATACCGTATTGTTTCCTAAAATTTTCAGAATGTGAAATTAGCTATCATAACTTTTTTTATTTCTATCCAGTTTGGCTTGCAAATCGATGTGGTTGAAGTTAGAAATTTGTATAAAAGCGCAGGGACGTCTAAAGAAAAAACATCAGAATTGATGGGTTTACTTCAAAATGTAGATAAAAATGACGATATGGTATTACTTGCATATAAAGGTGCTGTGACTGCAATGATGGCAAAATATGAAAAAACAATAAGTGAGAAAAAACAAGAATTTATCAAAGGTGTTTCCTTGGTAGAATTTGCTTTAGAACAAGAACCTAAAAATGTTGAAATAGTATTTGTGAGGTTATCCTTACAACAAAATAGCCCCAAAATATTAAAGTATAAAAATAATATCGATCAGGATAAAGCATACTTACTCACTCAGTTTAATCAAATAAAATCTACTTCGCTAAAAGCTTACTTAGAGGATTATATTTTGCATTCTAATAATTTTTCAGAAGAAGAAAAAAATGTAATTTCACAGTCTTAAACTTAACCTGTGATTGAACTTATTTTTACCGAAATTTCTTCAAAAATTTCAGCTTTAAAATGTTGTGTTGTTATACCCACTTATAACAACCAAAACAGTTTAGAGAAAGTAATTCTTGGTGTTTTAAAATATACAAACCATATTATTATTGTGAATGATGGTTGCACGGATAATTCAGATAAAATTATTAAAAAATACCATGATTTAACCCAAATTCACTTTCAAAAAAATAAGGGAAAAGGAGCTGCATTAAGAGCAGGGTTTGCTAAGGCTACAGCTAGTGGATATCATTATGGAATTACTATTGACTCTGACGGACAGCATTACCCAGAAGACATACCCGTATTTATTGAAGAATTAGAAAAACACCAAAAATCGCAAGATATTTTATTGATCGGGTCAAGAAATATGACGCACGAATCGGTTCCTAAAAACAGTAGCTTTGGCAATAAATTTTCAAATTTTTGGTATCGCGTGGAAACAGGAATAAATTTATCCGACACACAATCTGGATTTAGACTCTATCCGCTAAATACCTTAAAAAACATTAAATTTTATACCACAAAGTTTGAATTTGAAATTGAGTCTATTGTAAAATTAGCTTGGCGTGGGGTTGAGGTTAAAAATGTACCTATTAAAGTTTTGTATCCTAAAGATAGAATATCTCACTTTAGACCTATTAAAGATTTTATAAGAATTAGTATTTTAAATACTTGGTTGGTTTTGGTTGCTTTTTTATTTATCAAGCCTCGAAATTTAATTCGAAAATTAAGAAGCAAGGGATTAAAAAAGTTTTTTATTGAAAATGTTTTGCATCATAGTGATAACCCAAGTAAAAAAGCCTTTTCTATTGCTCTTGGTGTTTTTATTGGTATTGCTCCTTTTTGGGGCTTTCAAACCGTTTTAGTGTTGGCATTGGCCGTATTTTTAAATTTGAACAAAGTTATCGCTTTTGCATTTTCAAATATAAGTATCCCACCCATGATACCTGTAATTATTTACGGAAGCATAAAGCTTGGTGATTTTTTGATTGGACAAGATTCATCTACCTTAAGTTTAAATGATATTAGCACTAATACCGAGTGGGGTGTAGGGATGAAAGCTTATCTAGTAGGAAGTTTTGCTTTAGCGGCTGTTGCAGCAATAATTTTTGGTACATTGGGATTTCTTATTCTAAAGTTTAGCAGGCAAAATAGTGGAAAACAGCTTCTTTAATATATATGCTTGGTTAAAATCAAAAAAAACTTATTTTGTTGTTTTTTTGATTTTATGGCTGTTTGTAATGCTTTTTGTTGTGAAGCAAATAAAGTTAGAAGAAGATATTACCAAATTAATCCCGCAAACAGAAGCATCTAAAAAATTAAATAATGTTTTAAAACATACTAATTTTTCTGATAAAATCATTGTAAATATTGCCCTTCAAAATAATAATGAGCAGAATAAATTGGCGCAAATTGCTTTACAATTTTTAGATAGTGTAAACCATTGTTGTAAGGGGTATATAACAAATATTCAAGGGCAGTTGCATGAAAACGATTTGCAGCAAACCATCGATTTTATTAATGAAAACTTGCCTATTTTTTTAGAAACATCTGACTACCAATATTTAAAACAACAAAGTACCATTGATAGTTTAAAGCAAGTAGTTGAAGGTAATTTTAAAACTTTTGTTTCTCCTGGGGGAATGGTAGCTAAAAAAACACTTAGAGAGGATCCTTTTGGCTTGACGTTTAGGGTATTGCATAAGTTGAGCGAGTTAAAAATATCTGATAATTTTGAATTTGCAAATGGGTTTTTATCTACCAAAAATGGTGAAAATATATTGCTGTTTTTACAACCAAAATTGGCAAGTAATGAAACAGATCAAAATGCAATTTTTGTTGAAAAACTATATAAAATTAGAGATGATTTAAATAAAGTTTATCAGAACAGTGCACAAGTATCTTACTATGGATCGACTATTATTGCAGTTGAAAATGCCAAACAAATAAAAAAAGACATCCAATATACCGTTAGTATCGCTATGGTTGTTCTATTATTTATTTTAGTTTTCTTTTATAAAAAATGGTCTATTCCCTTTTTACTGTTTATTCCCACAATATTTGGAGCTTTAATAGCGATGGTGTTTTTACATTTTTTACGGGATAGCATATCGGCAATATCATTAGGAATAGGAGCGGTTTTATTAGGAATTACCTTAGATTATTCGTTACATATTTTAACACATTTTAAAAGCAATTATAATATAAAGCAATTGTATCATGATGTTACTAAGCCTGTTATAATGAGTAGTTTGACTACCGCCGTTGCTTTTTTGTGTTTGGTGTTTACAGGTTCGCAAGCCCTACAAGATCTTGGGATTTTTGCAGCAATTAGTGTAGTAAGTACTTCTTTATTTGCTTTGGTTTTCATCCCTTTATTTTACAAGCCAGAAATAGATGCAAAAGTAAAGAGGAAAAATATTATTGAAAAAATAGCGGCTTATCCTTACGATAAGAATTTTATAGCCAAACTTTCTTGTTTGATTTTGATTTTGATCGGTTTGTTTACCTACCACAAAGTGAAATTTGAAAAGGATTTGCAAAAAATGAATTTTCAAAATGAATCCATTTTAAAAGCAGAAAGAGAATTAGATACCATCTTAAAATTATCTAGTAAATCTATCTATTGGGTTGCCCATGGTGAAAATTTGGACAGTGTTTTGGAGGGGAATACTAAAATTTACAACCAACTCAAAAAGGCTAAATACAAAGGAGAAATCGAACAATTTAGCTCTATTGGAAATTTGGTGCAATCCAAAACGTATCAGCAAAATAAAATTGATGTTTGGAATCAATTTTGGAATGACTCTACAACTCAGCAAATCCAAAAGGGCATGATAGAGTTAGGAAAGTTATATGGATTTAAAGAAAACACCTACCAACCGTTTTTTAATATACTACAAAAAGATTTTCAAACGGTTGATATAAATCAATTTAAAAAAATAAATGCGCTTTTAACTTCTGAGTTTATAAATGATGATTCCCATTTTAAAACCATCACCTCTTTAGTCAAGCTTCGGCAAAATCAAGTAGAAAATTTCACTAAAAAATACCAGTCCGCTGTTGCAGATGCATCATTGATTGATAGAAAAATGATAAGTGAAACTTTTTTAACGGGATTAAAAGATAATTTTTCAAGTTTGATTAACTATTCCTTTTTGGCAATTTTATTTTTATTATTGCTGTTTTTTAGAAATATAGAATTAACCATTTTAACCATAGTACCCATTGCTATAACTTGGTTTATTACCCTAGGCGTGATGGGTTTACTTCATATAGAATTTACCATATTTAATGTAATTATCTCCACTTTTATTTTTGGCTTAGGGGTAGATTATAGTATTTTTATAACCAATGCTTTGATAAAGGATTACACCTATGGTACAAAAAAAATAAAAGTTTATAAAGCATCTATTATTTTATCGGTTATCACTACGGTATTGGGAGTTGGGGTATTGATTTTTGCAAAACACCCAGCACTAAAGTCACTTTCGGTCTTATCGCTTATAGGAATTTTGACTACCGTATTAGTGGTTTTCACAATCCAACCCTGGTTGTTTAGAATTTTTGTTGTTAACAGAGCAAAAAAAGGGTTTTCTCCTATAAAAATCAGATTGTTAATACAATCCGTAATTTTATTGATTTTTTATAGCTTAGGTGGAATGCTCTTGTCTTTATTTAGCATCAGTATTTTAAGAATTTTGCCTATTTCTAAAAAAGTAAAGTATAAATGGACACATATTGCAGCTGCTAAATTGGTAACTATGGTTTTGTATGGAAATCCATTTGTAAAAAAGAAAGTAGTTAATAAACATAACGAAACTTTTCAAAAACCAGCTATTATTATTGCCAACCATTCCTCAGCTTTAGATACGCTAACTTTAGGAATGATAACCCATAATATTGTGTATTTGGTTAACGATTGGGTATATAAATCTCCTGTTTTTGGTTTGTTAGCCAGATCCTTAGGTTTTTACCCAGTAACAAAAGGTGTAGAAGGTAGTATTGACCATTTAAAAGTAAAAGTAAAACAAGGTTATAGTTTGGTGGTGTTTCCTGAGGCAAAAAGATCTTATACAAATAAAATAGGAAGGTTTCATAAAGGTGCATTTTTTTTACAAGAACAGTTGCAATTAGACATTTTGCCAGTATATCTGCATGGAAATGCAGAGGTAATGCCTAAAAATGATTTTATTATTTACGACGGATGCTTAACTGTTGTGATTGGAGAGCGAATTGCATTTGACGATTTAAATTATGGAACAACTTCTAGAGAAAGAAGTAAAAAAATAAGCAAGTTTTTTAAATCTAATTTTTTAAAACTAAGAGAAACATTAGAAACTGAAAATTATTTTAAAAACATACTGTTTTCCAATTATTTATATAAAGAAAAAGCAGTGCAACAAGAAGTGAAATTAGATTTTGAAAAGCATAAAACCATAAATGAGAAATTACCTGTAAAAGGCAACTTATTACATTGGGCTAATGACAAAGGGCAGATTGATATATTGCTAGTATCAAAATATTTAGACAGAAAAATAAAAACATTTATTGAAGAGGTAGACTCAAGAAGTATTGCGAAAAACTGTTATACTACACAAAAACGAAAAGTTCAATACCTGGATAAAATAGAAAAGAAAAGTTTAGATAATTTTGACACTTTATTGTTTAGTAATGGAAACAGTAAATTAGGTATGGATAAATTAGGGACTAATTTTGAAAATATTGTAGTACTGTATGAAGAATTAGATAAATCTTATTGGGAAAAATTAGGATATACAATTGCATATGAAGCAGAAAAAGTACTATTTTTAGAGAAATCGAAACTGTGAATAAAACATACGATGTAGTCATAATTGGAAGCGGACTTGGCGGATTGGTATCGGCAAATATTTTGGCACAGCATGGTTATAAAGTTTGTGTTTTAGAAAAAAACAATCAATTTGGTGGTAGCTTACAAACTTTTGTTCGAGATAAAACAATTTTTGATACTGGAGTACATTACCTAGGTGCTTTGGATGTAGGGCAAAACTTGAATGGGTACTTTACCTATCTAGGCATTATGAAAGACCTGAAATTACACCAATTAGATAAGGATAAATACGATGTAATTACTTTTGATAATGTAGAACAAGAATTTTTTCATGGGCAAGGTTATGATCAATTTAAAACCATCTTAAAAAAACAGTTTCCGTTAGAGGAAGAAGCTATAGAAGCTTATTGTACCAAAATGCAAGAAGTGTGTATGCAGTTTCCATTGTATAATTTAAATTTTAATAATACAGGTTATGACAAAGAAATTTTTGGTTTAAAGCTTACAGATTTCTTAAATTCTATTACTAAAAACGATTTACTTAAGGCCGTTTTATCGGGTTCCAATTTTTTGTATGCAGGTAATGAAAACACGCCATTTTACGTACATGCTTTATCTGTAAATTCCTATATCAATAGTGCTTATAGATGTATTAATGGAGGGAGTCAAATATCCAAATTATTGGTAAAAAAAATTAGAAACTTAGGTGGAGATGTATTGAAACACCAGGAGGTAATTAAATTTCATTTTAATAAAAAAACAGTACATTCTGTAGAAACAAAAAAAGGACAAGTATTTGTAGCCAAGCAATTTATATCTAATATTGACCCAAAACTAACTTTAAAGTTGTTAGCGAATAAAGGTTTTAATAAAGCATATACCAATAGAATAAATAGCTTAAAAAATGTAGTTTCTGGCTTTAGTATTTATATCGTTTTTAAGCCAAACACGTTTAAGTATTTAAACTATAATTATTACCATTTTCAAAACCCTGAAAGTGTATGGAATGCACAAAATTATAACATAGAGAATTGGCCCGTAAGTTATATGCTTTCGTTTGGTGTAAAAAAGGAACAAGATAAGTGGGCAGAAAGCTTAACAGCAATGACCTATATGCATTATGATGAAGTGAAAATTTGGGAAAACACCTTTAACACAGTAGCAGAAACAAATGATAGAGGAGATGCTTACGAAATATTTAAAAAAACAAAAACTGAATTGTTTTTAAATGAGATTGAAAAAAAATTCCCTAATATAAGAGCTTGTATACAATCTGTACATACTTCTACACCACTATCTTACAGAGATTATATAGGAAATAGTGAAGGAGCTATGTATGGCTATGTTAAAAACGCAGAAAGACCATTTGAATCTTTTATCAGCCCAAAAACACAAATAGAAAATTTATTTTTTACTGGCCAAAGTTTAAATATGCATGGCATTTTAGGAGTTACCATTGGAGGATTTTTAACTTGCGCTCAAATTATTGGTAAAGAAATTTTAGGAAAATCTGTTTTAAAAGTTTTAGATGCAAAACACTAGTAGGTATAGAATAATAATTTTATTTATCGTAGTTGTTTTTGTAGCTTCATGTGGGGTACAAAAATCTAAAAAAGATTTGCCAAAACTTGAAAATTACACCTTAAATACCACCCCTAGACAAAAGGTAAATGACTCCTTATTTTTTAAAGAAAATAGTAGCTTAAGAAAAAATGGACATGGTCAATGGGAATTGGTTGCATCAGGAAATCCACTAGATTTAGGCAACACAATTGGCGAGTTATCTAAAGAGCTAATCGTTAATCAGCAAGATATTTTTTTTTCAAAAGTAGAAGAACTTGTTCCGTCTAAATTTAAGCAAGTTATTTTACGAAATTTTCTTACATGGTATAATAGGAAAATGTATTTATTTGTAAATGAGGAGTATAAAGCAGAGATTTATGGGATGTCAAAATACACTTCTGATAAATATAGTTTTATTAAAAACAAGTATTTAAGAAGCTTATACCTCAATGGTGCGCATGATATTGGGCATGCTTTTCAAGATCTTGCTTTGGTAGGTTGTTCTTCCTTTGCAGTTTGGGGAAATAAATCTCAAGACGGTAATTTGTTGGTAGCTAGAAATTTTGATTTTTATGTTGGCGAAGAGTTTGCAAAAGAAAAAGTAATCTCATTTATTGCACCAGAGAAAGGCTATAAATTTATGTCGGTTTCTTGGGCAGGTATGATAGGAGTGATGTCGGGCATGAACAACCAAGGTTTAACAGTTACGATTAATGCTGGAAAATCGGATATACCAGTTGTTGCCAAAACTCCTGTTTCATTAGTGGCTAGAGAAATTTTGCAGTACGCCTCTAATATTGAAGAAGCGATAGAAATTGCTAAAAATAAGCAGGTTTTTGTTTCGGAATCTATTATGGTGGGTAGTGCTGCGGATAATAGTGCAGTTTTAATTGAAATTTCACCAGAAAAATTTGGTGTTTTTAAGGTAGAAAATACATCGCAGTTAGTTTGTACCAACCACTTTCAAAGTAAAGCTTATGCGGATGATAGTAAGAATATGAAACAAAAAAAGGAAAGTCATTCTACTTATCGATACCAAAGAATGGAAGAATTGTTATCGAAAGAAAACACCATAACTCCACAAAAAGCAGTAGATATTTTAAGAAATAAAGATGGTTTGCACGATAAGAAAATTGGCTACGGAAATGAAAAGGCATTGAATCAATTGTTGGCACATCACGGAATTGTTTTTCAGCCTCAAAACAAGATGGTTTGGGTTTCTGCAAATCCGTACCAGTTGGGTGCATTTGTTGCTTTTCAATTGGATAGCGTTTTTGCAAATGCCTCTCAAAAAATAACTTCATTATCCTTGTCAAATAAGTTAATACCAAAAGATAATTTTCTTCAAACAAAGGCATATCAAAACTATAAATTATACCTTTCAAAAAGAAAACAGCTCGAAAAGAAATTTAAAGCTCGAAAAGAGATTCGTTTAGACGAATTGAATAACTTTAAAGCTTTAAATCCAGATTCTTGGGAGGTGTACAATTTTGTAGGGAAATATTACTTTGAACAAAAATATTATACGGCTGCAAAAAAAGAGTTTGAAATGGCTTTGACAAAAGAGGTTACTACAATTCCTGATAAGCTTGAAATAGAAAATTATATAAACAGAATAAATAAAAAATTGAAATGATTCCAGAAATTGAAACGAAATCTAAAGAAAAAATCAAGTTATTTCAGGAACAAAAACTCAAGGAATTATTGCTTTATTTAACTAGTAATTCGCCTTTTTATCAAAGGTTGTTTTCGCAAAATAAAATAGATATTTCTACCATAAAATATTTAGAAGATTTAACTAAATTACCAGTTACAACAAAAGATGATTTACAAGAATTTAACAATGATTTTTTATGTGTAGCACCATCTAAAATTGTAGATTATGTTACCACTTCTGGTACCACAGGAAAGCCCGTTTTTTTTGGTTTAACCGATAAAGATTTAGATAGGTTGGCTTATAATGAAGCCATTTCTTTTGCCTGTTCAAAGGTTACCAAAAACGATGTTTTGCAATTGATGACTACCATGGATAGGAGGTTTATGGCTGGGTTAGCCTACTTTTTAGGTGCCAGAAAATTAGGTGCTGGAATTATTAGAGTGGGTGCTGGAATTCCAGAATTGCAATGGGATTCTATTATCAAATTTAAACCTACTTATTTAATTGCGGTTCCTTCTTTTTTGTTAAAAATGATTGAATATGCAGAACGAAATAATATAGAACCAAATTCAAGTTCGGTAAAAGGGGTGATTTGTATAGGAGAACCTTTAAAAAATCAAGATTTTAGTCAGAGTACTTTATCCAAAAAAATTAAAGAAAAATGGCAAATAGAGCTGTACTCTACCTATGCTTCTACAGAAATGAATACAGCATTTTCAGA
>JAUIAA010000327.1 GCA_030425715.1 Bacteroidia bacterium
TTAATGTAAAATCTACAAATAGTGAGGTGGTAAATTATGTTGCAAAATTTCAAGATATTTTAGTTCAATCCGGTATTAAAATTGAAAATTCTGATAAAGAAATAAATATAAGCTTGTATAAAAATAATGTTGAGAATTTAGGTAGTGAAGGTTATACTTTACAAGTAAATAGCAATAAAATAGATTTACAAGCAAATCAACCAGCAGGAATTTTTAATGGATTGCAAACTTTGCGACAAATGTTACCATTAGATTTTGAAGCAAAGGGATTTGTAGCGGATCAACCTATAGAAATTATGGGCGCTAAAATTACCGATTATCCACGTTTTGGATGGAGAGGATTGATGTTAGATGTAAGTCGTCATTTCTTTACTGTTGAAGAAATCAAACAATATATTGATAAAATGTCACAGTATAAATTCAATGTTTTTCATTGGCATTTAACCGATGATCAAGGTTGGAGAATTGAAATCAAATCCTTACCAAAATTAACTGAAATAGGGGCATGGAGGGTAAAGCGTTATGGTAAGTTTGGCGTGGATAGAATACCGCCTAAACCAGGAGAAAAAGCTACAGAAGGCGGTTTTTATTCACAGGAAGATATAAAGGAAATTGTAAAATTTGCTGCAGAACGTAATATTACGGTAGTGCCAGAAATTGATTTTCCTGGACATAGTATGGCTGCGTTGGCAGCGTATCCAGAATTATCGGTTAAAAAAGAACCCAAATATGTAAGTCCTGGATCTAAATTTTCTGAATGGTATGGTGGCGGAAAGTTTAAAATGCTAATTGAAAACACTTTAAACCCGGCCGATGAAGCGGTGTATGAGTTTGTAGATAAGGTGTTTACGGAAGTAGCCGCACTGTTCCCTAGTGAGTATATCCACATGGGAGGAGATGAATGTTACCACGGATACTGGGAAGAGAACGAAAAAGTGCAAAAATTCATGAAAAAGAATAAAATAAAGGACACGCATGAATTGCAAGCTTATTTTGTGACTCGAGTAAATAAAATCATTAACAGTAAGGGTAAAAAAATGATAGGTTGGGATGAAATTTTAGATGGTGGTCTAACCGAAGGTGCTGCGGTAATGAGCTGGCGCGGTATGAAAGGTGGTATCAAAGCTGCTAAAATGGGGCATCCCGTTGTGATGTCGCCAACAACCTTTACCTATATAGATTATACCCAAGGGGATCACAGTGTAGAGAATATAATTTATGCAGATTTGAGCCTAGAAAAAACCTATAGTTTTGAACCCGTTCCAGCTGAGGTAGACGCCAAATATATTTTAGGCGGACAAGCCAATTTATGGACGGAGATGGTTACCACTATGCCATTTGCTTTTTATATGACTTATCCAAGGGCTTTCGCTGTAGCGGAATCTGTTTGGAGCCCTAAAGAGCAAAAAAACTGGAATGATTTTGTAGGTAGAACTGAAACTCATTTTAAAAGATTTAAAAGCACCAATGCCAATATTTCTAAAGCTGTTTTAGATCCAATAATTACGGTATATGATAAAGATGGAAAACTAATGTGTAAGTTAGAAAACTCTGTTCCAAATACAGAAATTTATTATAGTATCGATAATACTTACCCAGTACAGTTTGCTAAAAAGTACGATGGTCCGTTTGAGTTACCTGTAGGGGAATACGATTTAAGAACTAATACCATAAGAAATGGTAAACCTATTGGTAGAGAATTAAAAATCGATAGAAAAGACTTAGTAAAACGTAAAGGGAAAAAACATTTTACCGTGGACGATTTATTTGAGAATTAGTTTATGGGTACAGCAAATATTTAGCTCTAATAAGTTTAAATTTTTCAACATCTTTTTGCCACGAAACTCTAATTTCTCGTGCAGTTTTACCCGCTTCTATTTGGGTTTTTAGCTTTTCTGTTCCGGC
>JAUIAA010000031.1 GCA_030425715.1 Bacteroidia bacterium
AGTATGAAGGTAATCTATCAGATAATCCTTTAGCGTATAAATATTACGATCCAGAAAAAATAGTTTCAGGTAAAACCATGCGAGAACATTTTAAATTTGCCATTGCCTATTGGCATTCCTTCTGTGGTACAGGTGCAGATCCATTTGGACCAGGAACACAAAAATTTGCTTGGGATAAATCTACAGATGTTATGCAAGCAGCAAAAGATAAGGCAGATGCTGCCTTTGAGTTTATTACAAAATTAGGATTTGATTATTTCTGTTTTCACGATTTTGATTTGGTTAGGGAAGCTTCTACATTTTCCGAATCAGAGAAAAGACTACAAAGTATTACAGATTATATTAAAGAGAAACAGAAAGAATCAGGAGTAAAATTGCTTTGGGGTACGGCCAATTGTGGGGAACCGCAAATTGCTTTAGCAATCCAAGATATATGAATGGTGCGGCAACCAATCCAAATTTTGATGTGGTTGCTAGAGCAGGAGGTCAAATAAAACTGGCCTTAGATGCAACCATTAAATTGGGCGGAGAGAACTATGTTTTTTGGGGAGGAAGAGAAGGGTATATGAGTTTGCTCAATACAGATATGGGAAGAGAATTAGATCATATGGCTCAATTTTTAACCATGGCAAAAGATTATGCAAGAAGTCAAGGGTTTAAAGGAACTTTCTTTATTGAACCTAAACCTATGGAACCATCTAAACACCAATATGATTTTGATACCGCTACAGCCATTGGATTTTTAAAAGAGTATGGTTTAGATAAAGATTTTAAAATAAATATAGAAGTAAACCATGCCACCTTAGCACAACACACTTTTCAGCATGAATTGGAAGTTGCAGCTAAAGCAGGAATGTTAGGTAGTATTGATGCCAATAGAGGGGATTACCAAAACGGTTGGGATACCGATCAATTCCCAAATAATATCCAAGAAACTACCGAAGCCATGTTGGTATTTTTAAAAGCAGGTGGCTTACAAGGTGGAGGTGTGAATTTTGATGCAAAAATTAGAAGAAATTCTACCGATTTAGAAGATATTTTTTACGCCCATATTGGAGGTGCGGATACTTTTGCAAGGGCGCTAATAATTGCCGATAAGATTATCACTTCTTCTCCGTATGAAAAATTGAGAAAAGAGCGCTACCAATCGTTTGATACTGGTAAAGGAAAAGATTTTGAACAAGGTAAGTTGAGTTTAGAAGACTTATATAAAATCGCACAAGAAAATGGTGAAATACCATTGCAAAGTGGTAAACAAGAATTATTCGAAAATATTATCAATCAATATATTTAATATGAATGTAAAGTGGCTCAAACTGTATTTGAGATTAGCAATTGGAATTGGATTTCTCTCTGCCGTAGCAGATAGATTGGGTTTTTATCCAAAAAAAATAGCAGTTTGGGGAGATTGGAATAACTTTTTAAGCTATACGGAAATTATAAATCCTTGGCTGCCTCAATCTATGATTCCTTTATTGGGTATTTTAGCTACTGCTTTAGAAATTGCCTTTGGAATTTGCCTAATTATTGGATTTAAAACAAAGTTAATAGCCAACTTAAGTGGAATTCTAATGTTGCTATTTGCTTTGTCTATTACATTTTCAACGGGATTTAAAGGGGCTTTTGATTATTCTGTATTTGCAGCATCTGCAGGAGCTTTTAGCTTGGCAATGATAAAAGAAAAGTTTTTAGAATTAGATCAAATTATTAAGTTATGAATTTTTCAAATAATTTGGATAATTAAGGTTGATGAGAAAACTATTTTTTTTTGCGTTTGTAGTTTCTCTTGGGGGGTTCTTATTTGGATTTGATGCAGGAATTATTTCTGGAGTAATGTCATATGCTGGGCCACAATTTAACCTTAGTGATTGGCAAACCGGATGGGTTGTAAGCTCTCCATCTTTGGTAGCCATGTTTGCAATGGTTATAGCGGGAAGGCTGAGTAATTTTTTTGGGAGAATAAGAATCCTAAAAATTGCTGCTCTACTTTATACCTTGTCAGCTTTACTTTCGACTTTTTCTATATCATTCGAGATGCTTTATTTGGCTAGAATGCTTGGGGGGTTAGCCTTTGGAGCTGCCTTGGTTTTAGTACCTACCTATATTGCCGAAATTTCGACTGCCAAAAATAGAGGTAAACTTGTCTCTGTACAGCAATTAAATATAGTACTAGGTTTTTTTGCAGCATTTTTAAGTAATTACTATTTTAATGAAGCTTACGCTTCAGGGAACCATGTTTTCTTAACGGAATTAAACATTTGGCGATGGATGTTGGGTGTTGAAGTTATTCCTGCTGTAGTATATCTTACCATTTTGTTTTTCGTTCCAAAAAGTCCTAGGTGGCTTTTTTCTAATCAAAAAAATACAGTTGCAAAGGAAGTACTTATTCGGATTCATGGATTCGAAATTGCAAAACAAGAAAGTATTACTATTTTGAAAAGAATAAGTAATGATAAATTAAATACAAAGGCAAAACTCAAAGATTTGTGGAAACCTTCATTGAAATTTGTACTCACCATAGGTTTGGTTTTGGGAATTTTACAGCAAATAACTGGAATTAATGCGGTATATTTTTATGCGACATCTATATTTAAACAAACAGGAATAGGAACCAATGCGGCCTTTTTTTCGGGAGTTTTATTAAGTTTTACAACTGTAGTCTTTACAATAATTGCTATGTTTTTGATTGATAAAATAGGTAGGCGCCCTTTGTTGTTGGTGGGTATGGCAGGAATATCGTTAAGCTTATTATTGTGTGCTTATGGTTTTTATCAGGCCACATATGAACTAAGCGTAAAAGATGTAATGCAGCTTAAGCATGAAAACAAAATTAACCTAGAGCAATTTGCCGGAAAAGTATTTCAAAAAGATACTGCATTTAAAAATGAAATGAAAACTGCTTTAAGCTCCCAAGTTTATGCGTTGAATGAAGGCGCTATATTAGAGGTGGCAACAAATATCAATGCTAAATTGGTATTGATTGGTATTTTAGGTTTCATAGCCTGCTTTGCATTTTCATTAGGACCAGTAATGTGGGTAATGCTATCAGAATTGTATCCAAATCGTTATCGAGGTTTGGCAATTGGTGTTATTGGTTTTGTCAATGGGTTTGTTAGTTGGTTGGTTCAGCAAATTTTTCCATGGGAATTATCAAAGTTTGGTAGCGCATTTAGTTTTTTCGTATTTGGAATAATTGCTTTTGTAGGCTTCTTTATATTGCTAAAATTACTGCCAGAAACAAAAGGAAGGTCTTTGGAGCAAATAGAAGCCGATTTAATAAATTAAATTTGAGTTAAATAATGAATGAAATAAAGACATATACATTAAAGAATAAAAATGGAGCTTTGTTAAAAATTACAAACTATGGAGCTACCATTGTAAGTTTAGAGGTGCTAAACAAGTTTAATAAATTGACCAATGTGGTGGTAGGTTTAAACAATATTGAGGATTATGTTGCTGCTGCTTACCAATCTCATGGATTGTATTTAGGATCTACTATTGGTAGATACGCAGGTAGAATTTCAAATAATGGCTTTGAATTGTCTGAAAAAAAATACAAGTTGTATGCAGAAAACAATGTGCACTTGCATGGAGGAAAAGAAGGGTTTGATAAAAAATACTGGGAAGTATTGCAGCAAAAAGATGGTGAAAATCCATCGATTACTTTTGCTTACCACAGCAAACATTTAGAAGAAGGGTATCCAGGAAATTTAGAAGTTTCGCTCACTTATCAATTAACTGAAAATAATGAGGTTGATATACATATAAAAGCCACAACAGATAGAGCGACTCCTATAAATTTAACCAATCATGCCTATTTTAATTTAGACGGTTGTAAGCATATAAAAAACCATCAGGTAAATGTAAATAGCTCAAAAATTGTTGCATTTAATGATCAGTTATTGCCTACAGGCAAATTAGAAGCTACAAATGGAACAAAATTAGATTTATCGAAAAATGAAATGGTAGGAAAGGAAAATTTTACAGGAATTGATAATATTTTTATTTTAGAGGAAAGAGAAGAAAAGGCTAGCTTATTTTCAAAAGAAACAGGAATTTTAATGAAAGTTTTGACCAACCAACCTGCTTTAGTAGTCTATACGCCAAAAAAATTCCCTAACCTTGCGTTCACAAATAATGCGAGTTTTGAGGAATACCCTGCAATATGCTTTGAAGCCGAATGTTATCCTGATGCTCCAAATATTGCTGAATTCCCTTCTGCAATATTACAACCTGAAGCAGTTTATGAAAACAAAACCACTTATGCTTTTAGTGTAATTTCGTAATTATTTTTTGAAGGTAAAATTTTATCTGAAATTAATCTTTGTAGTTTTACTCAGTAATGACAAGTAATCACAGAAAAATAATTCACGTAGATATGGATGCCTTTTATGCATCTGTGGAACAAATGGATTGTCCTGAATTGCAGGGGAAAGCCATTGCAGTGGGTGGAGATGGAAGAAGAGGGGTGATTGCAGCAGCAAGTTATGAAGCTAGGAAATTTGGAGTTCGTTCGGCCATGAGCGGAACCTATGCAAAGAAAATTTGTCCAGATTTGATTTTTGTATATCCTCGATTTGCTCGATACAAAGAAATATCTTCACAAATTAGAAAGATATTTTTTGATTATACCGATTTGGTAGAACCATTGTCTTTAGATGAGGCTTATTTAGATGTAACCCAAAATAAAAAGAACCATCCATCGGCAAGTATGTTGGCTTCAGAAATTAGAGAAAGAATTTTTAAGGAAGTTGGATTAAGAGCTTCGGCTGGAATTTCATCTAATAAATTTGTTGCAAAAATTGCCTCAGATGTAAATAAGCCAAACGGACAAAAAACAATTCCGCCCGAAGAGATCCTTACTTTTTTAGAAAATCTTGAAATTCATAAGTTTTACGGTATAGGTAAGGTTACTACCGAAAAAATGAATAAGCTGGGAATCTTTACTGGTAAAGATTTAAAATCCAAATCATTGGAGTATTTGGTACATCATTTTAAAAATTCAGGGCAACATTATTACAAAATTGTACGTGGTATTCACAACAGTGCAGTAAAGCCACATCGTTTGCAAAAATCAGTAGCAGCCGAACATACTTTTCACGAAAATTTGACGTCGGAAATTTATATGTTAGAAAGATTACAAAAAATTGCCGAGGAGCTAGAAAAACGGTTGGTTAAATCAAAAGTTGCAGGAAAAACCGTTACGCTTAAAATAAAATATAGCGATTTTACCACCCAAACAAGAAGTAAAACCTTGTCTTATTTTATCAAAGACAAGGCTATTTTACTTGAAACTGTTAAAGATTTATTGTACCAAGATACGTTAAAAGAATCGGTGCGATTATTAGGTATCTCAGTTACCAATTTAAACAACCAAACCCAAAAGAATATTGAGATTATTGATGTTCAATTGGCATTTGAATTTTAACTAAATCTGCTAGAAATTTCTAGCAGATTTTTTTATGGGATAGGAGGTGCACCAGCCATAATTTCTTCGCTAGCAAATTCTTCAAATTGTTTAAAGTTATTTCTAAAGGCATCTGCTAAAGCATGAGCTTTTTTATAATAGGCTTCATCATCATTCCAAGTTTTTCTAGAATGTAAAACTTCTGATGGAATTCCGGGAATCTCTCTAGGTTGATGCAACCCAAATATAGAGTGTATATGGTATTTATCGTAGTTTACCTTGTCTATAATTCCGCTTAAAGCTGCATTAATCATCGCTCTGGTATACTTTAACTTAATACGGCTCCCAACACCATAAGGACCACCTGTCCATCCGGTATTGATCAACCACACGTTAACTCCTGCTTCTTTCATTTTAGCACTTAACATCTCTGCATATTTTGTTGGATGTAAAGGCATAAAAGGTGCGCCAAAACAGGCAGAAAAAGAAGGTACAGGCTCGGTAATACCTGCTTCGGTACCTGCTACTTTTGCAGTGTAGCCCGAAATAAAGTGGTAAGCTGCCTGCCCAGGTGTAAGTTTGGAAATGGGAGGCAAAACCCCAAAGGCATCTGCAGTTAAGAAAAATATATTTTTTGGATTTTTAGCCAAAGATGGCGTTTTTATATTGTTGATATGAAAAATAGGATAGCTAACTCTTGTATTTTGTGTGATAGAAACATTATCAAAATCAACTTCGTTAGTGCCTTTTTTAAAAATCACATTTTCTAACAATGCTCCTGGTTTGATTGCATTAAATATATCTGGTTCATTTTCTTTGGATAAATTGATAGCTTTTGCATAGCATCCTCCTTCAAAATTAAAAATGGTATTATCTTTGGTCCAACCATGCTCATCATCTCCAATTAATTTTCTTTGCGGATCTGCAGATAAAGTTGTTTTACCAGTACCAGATAAGCCAAAAAATATAGCGGTTTCTCCATTCTCACCAACATTGGCGGAACAGTGCATTGGAAGTGTTTCTTTATAAACAGGAAGGATAAAATTTAAGGCAGAAAAAATCCCTTTTTTAATTTCTCCAGTATAACCAGTACCGCCAATTAAAATAATTTTTTTAGTAAAATTTAAAATGGCAAAATTGTGTTGTCGGGTGCCATCAATAGCTGCATCTGCTAAAAAACTAGGTGCTTGAATTACTGTCCATTCGGGTTCAAAATTTGCCAATTGTTCTTCGGTAGGACGGATAAACATATTGTAAGCAAATAAGTTGGACCAAGGAATCTCGGTAATTACTCTTAGATTCATTTTAAATCGATCATCTGCACAGGCAATAGCTTCTCTTACATATAGCTCCTTTCCCGACAGATAATCGGTAACCTTAGCATAAAGTTTATCAAATTTTTCCGCATCAAATGGCAGGTTTATTTTTCCATCCCACCAAACTTGGTCTTTTGATATTTCATCTTTAACAATAAACCTATCTTGTGGTGACCTACCCGTAAATTCGCCTGTATTTACTGCTAGGGCTCCAGAACTGGCAATTTCCCCTAATCCTTTATCTACACAAATTTGGGTTAGTTTTTCTGGTGATAAATTCCAATGGGTAATTGCATTTGTAATACCGTATTTTTCTAAAGAAATTGGCATAATTTGTTTGTCTTTCATTTTTAGTTGTGTAATTTGAGTGGGGCAAAGTTATAGTTATTCGTAAAATTAGACACTCTTTTTTTGCAAAAAATGATTTTAAGCCTCGCTTTTTTTGAAAAACGTAAAAGCTAGTAATATCCAGCCAATTATAAAAAGCAATCCGCCTAAAGGTGTGATAAACCAAATTGCTTTTGCAGAGACTCCTCCAGCGGTAATAGCAAATAAAGACCCTGAAAAGCAAAAAATACCACCAAAAAACAAATAACTTATTCTATTTTTAAGTGGTTTTGAGATGTTAGCAATCGAATTGATAAAGAGCAATACTATAACATGGTACATCATATATCGTACGCCTGTTTCAAAATTATTTATTTGTTGCGGGTCTAATTTATCGCCTAAAGCATGTGCGCCAAAAGCGCCTAAGATTATTGCCAAAGCTCCTAATATAGAAGTGATGATTAAGTTAGTTTTTGTCTGTGTCATATCACTAAATTTAAATGCTGCAAATGTACAAAAATGCCTTTGCTAATCTTACTTGTTTAATTATATCTTATAATCCTTGTATTTTATTTTTGATATTCGCACTTTTGAGGGCATAATTTTTACAGATGAGAAAAATATTGATTTTTGGAGCAGGTAGATCTGCTTCTTCTTTGATTAAGTATTTGTTAGATAAATCAGATGAAGAAAACCTAAATATTGTTATCGTAGATAAGTTTTTAGAACATGCCTTAAAGCTTATCGCACAGCACAAAAATGGAGCAGCGAAACAATTGGATATTTTTAACGTGGCAGCAAGAAAACAAGAAATTAGTACTGCTGATATTGTTATTTCTATGTTGCCTGCCAGGTTCCATATAGAGATTGCGAAAGATTGTTTAGAATTTGGTAAAAATCTAGTAACCGCATCCTATATTTCAGAGGATTTAAAATTGTTGGATACGCAGGTAAAGGAAAAAGGTTTGGTTTTTATGAATGAAATTGGTTTAGATCCAGGGATTGATCATATGAGTGCCATGCAAGTTATAGATCAGATTAAAGAGAAAGGAGGTAAAATGCTACTTTTTGAATCGTTTACCGGTGGTTTAGTGGCACCAGAAAGCGATACTAATTTATGGAACTATAAGTTTACCTGGAATCCGCGCAATGTGGTCTTGGCTGGACAAGGGGGCGTGGCAAAATTTATTCAAGAAGGCAAGTTTAAATACATTCCTTACCATAAACTATTTAGACGAACTGAATTTTTAGAGGTGGAAGGTTTTGGTCGTTTTGAAGCCATGGCCAATAGAGATTCCTTAAAGTATAGAGAAATTTATGGTCTCGAAAATATAAAAACCATGTATAGAGGAACCATCAGAAAAGTTGGTTTTACCAGAGCCTGGAATGTATTTGTGCAATTGGGTATGACTGATGATACCTATACTATGGAAGATTCAGAGCATATGAGTTACCGCGATTTTACCAATTCATTTTTAGCCTACAGTCCGCACGATTCTGTAGAGTTAAAATTAAGGTATTATTTAAAAATTGACCAAGACGATATTTTATGGGATAAATTATTAGAGTTGGATTTATTCAATCCGCATAAAATGGTTGGTTTAAAAAACGCAACTCCTGCCGAAATTTTACAAAAAATATTGATGGATAAATGGACTTTAGCACCTGAGGATAAAGACATGATTGTGATGTACCATAAATTTGGCTATGAATGTAATGGAGAGAAAAAGCAAATAGAATCGAATATGGTGGTAATTGGAGAAGACCAAACCTTTACCGCAATGGCAAAAACGGTGGGTTTGCCTGTTGCTATTGCCGCTCTTAAAATTTTAAATGGAGCAATTACAAAACCAGGAGTACAGTTGCCAATTACAAAAGAGGTTTACGAACCTATTTTAAAAGAATTGCAGCAATATGGTGTGGTTTTTAACGAAAAAGAAGTACCTTATTTAGGTTATAATCTTTTTAATTTGGGAGCGTAGATTACATTTTTAAATAAAAATCCTGTACCAAACTTTTATACGCTTCGGTATATTGGTGTCGTGCAATTTCAATAACCAATGTTTCTGTTTTAACGGTTGATTTATGGAATCCCAATTGTAGTAAACTTCTTTTTACCTCAGTGGTTTCGTTACCTTTTACTCTAGTAATTCTACTGGGAAACAAGCCAAATTTTTCAGCAAAAGTTAAGAATGCTTTTTCTTCTTTGAAAGGAATGATAAATGCACAAGATCCGTTAGGCGACATTAATTTCGCTGTGGCGGATAGTAATTCTTCAAAATTTAAAAAAGCTGTATGCCTAGCCAAGGCACGTTTGGTTTCTAAATTTTTAAAAGTATCGGTGTAAAAAGGAGGATTACAAATAATTAAATCGTAGGTATCTTCAATTTCTTCTACAAATTCTTGTAAGGAGGCATGGTAGCAAAATAAGCGATCTCCCCAATCGCTATTTTCAAAATTTTCAACCGCTTGCTCGTAGGCATTGTCTTCTATTTCTAATGCGTCAATAAGCTCACAATCACTGCGTTGGGCTAGTTGTAAGGCTAATATTCCTGTGCCGGTACCTATATCTAAAATGCTATTAATTTTTTCAGGAATTGCAGCCCAAGCACCGAGTAAAATAGCATCTGTTCCCACTTTCATAGCACATTTATCTTGCACAATACTAAATTGTTTCAATTGAAATGGAGCAGACATTATAAGTTCATTTCAATTAAACCAGGAGGCGTATCTACCAAGATAATTTTGTTTTTACGATCTACTTTTTTGATAAAATCGTCAATCATTGGTATTAAAATTTCCTTGCCGTTTACTTCAACTACAAACAAAGCTTGTGCGGTAGCATCATTTATGGCAATTATTTTTCCAACTACTCCAAAATTTACATCTTTTAGTACAAATCCAATAACCTCATGAAAATAGAATTTGTTACCAGTGAGCTTTGGTAAAAATGCTAAAGGTAAATATACATCACGTTTTAAAAGCGCATCCGCATCTTCTTCTGATTGTACTTCTTCAAATTGTACCCTAAGTTGATTTCCTTTTTGCAACAAGCTGGAGCTAATAAAAAAAGGAATAAAATTTTTACCAAGATCAATAAAAACAGCATCTAAATTGGCATACAAATCCGGTTCATCGGTATCTAATTTAATAACCAATTCGCCTTTAAAGCTATATTTTCTTACAATTTTACCTAGGTAAAAACAATCTTTTTTTTGCATAGCATGGTAGTGAATTACACAAAATTACAATAAATAAAAAAACCTGATACAAAGGTACCAGGTTTTTAAAATAGAATAAAAAATTCTTATTTTTCTTCTTTAGCCTCTTCCGCAGCGTCTTCAATAGTTTGAGGAGCTTCTTCTTCAGTAGCTTCGGCAGCTTTTGCTTCCGCCTC
Organism: Bacteroidia bacterium; assembly: GCA_030425715.1. Classification (GTDB taxonomy): domain Bacteria; phylum Bacteroidota; class Bacteroidia; order Flavobacteriales; family Flavobacteriaceae; genus Lutimonas. The sequence goes on from JAUIAA010000031.1 coordinate 10,448, forward strand.
CGCAGCAGCTTTCGCATCTGCTTCTACTTTGATTGCAGCATTTTCAGCTTCTTCAGCAGCAGCTTTACGTTTTGCGTTTACTTCTTTTTCTGCTTCTAAAATTTTTGCATTTTCAGCATCTTTAGCATTCGCTAATGAGTTTTCTTTAGCACTTACTTTAGCAGCTTTTTCTTCTAACCAAGCATTGAATTTTTCATTGGCTTGCTCTTCCGTTAAAGCACCTTTACGTACACCACCTAATAAGTGATTTTTTAACAATGCACCTTTGTATGATAATAATGCTTTCGCAGTATCTGTAGGTTGTGCACCATTTTGTAACCATTTTACAGCAGCATCCACATCTAAATCAATAGTTGCTGGGTTGGTGTTTGGATTGTAAGTCCCTAATTTTTCTAAAGATTTACCATCACGTTTTGCACGAGAATCTGCAGCAACCACCCAATAAAATGGTTTGCCTTTTTTACCGTGTCTTTGTAGTCTGATTTTTACTGACATTTTTTGTTAAATTTTAAGGTTCTCGACCTTTGTTATTAATAAGGGCGCAAAATTAATAAATATTTTTGATTATGAAGCTATTATGAAGTGAATTTATTGTAAATTGTTTAAAGGATGTATTTTAAAAATTTTGAACTACGCCAGTTTTCTATGTTGATAAATAGCCTTAAAAACCTAAGGTGTAAAGCGAAGTTTTTTCTACTTTTAAAAACTTAAATTTACTCGAAAGAACTACTACATGTATTTAATTTTTGATACAGAAACCACTGGATTACCGAAAAATTGGAACGCCCCCATTACCGATGTTGATAACTGGCCTAGGTGTGTACAAATAGCTTGGCAGTTGCATGATGAAATGGGGCAACTGGTAGAAGCACAAGATTACTTAATTAAACCAGATGGTTTTAATATTCCTTATGATGCAGAGCAAATACATGGTATTTCTACGCTTTTGGCGGAAGAAAAAGGGATAGAGTTAACTAAAGCCTTACAATTGTTTAACGAGGCTTTGGCTAAAACCAAGTTTGTAGTAGGTCAGAATGTAAATTTTGATTTAAACATTATGGGTTGTGAATTTCACCGATTAGGGGTGGAATCGAACTTAATGGAGTTGCCTGTTTTAGATACTTGTACAGAAAAAACGGCTTTATTGTGCCAAATACCAGGAGGTAGAGGCGGTAAATTTAAATTGCCAACGCTTACCGAATTACACGAAAAATTATTTGGAGCACCATTTGCAGAAGCACATAATGCAACTGCCGATGTAGAAGCTACTACCAGATGTTTTTTGGAGCTGATTAGAATTCAAAATTTTACCGCTACCGATCTTCAAACCAACGATGCATACTTTAGAGATTTTATTGCTAAAAATGAGAAACCCATTGCATTAGTTGGATTAAAGCATAGCAATTTAAAAAGAGAAAGTAAAAAACTTGCAGAGAAAAAGAACAAAACCAATGCTGATGTTGGTGCTGTTGATAGTACCCAAAAACAAGCATTGGCCGCTGCTGCGTTTTCTCATTTACACAATCATTCGCAGTTTTCCATATTACAATCTACTTCTAGTGTTGCCAACTTGGTAAAAGCAGCCGTAGAAAATAAAATGCCTGCTGTAGCCTTAACAGATACAGGGAATATGATGGGTGCTTTTGTTTTTGTGAAAGAGGTTTTAAATTACAATAAAAGCGCAGCAAACCCAATCAAACCAATATTGGGTTGTGAGTTTAATATTTGTGAAGATCATCTAAACAAAAGTGTTAAAGATAATGGCTACCAGGTGGTTATCTTAGCAAAAAATAAAAATGGGTATCATAATTTAGCTAAAATGGCGTCTATA
>JAUIAA010000328.1 GCA_030425715.1 Bacteroidia bacterium
CTAATATTTGATTTTTACTGCCAACTATGTAGCTATCCTCTTCGTTTTTTACCCCAGTTAAGTATAAGTTATTACCTATGTACCTACTACCATATTCATCTAATTCATCAAAGCGTGCCAATTCAGTATGTAGAAGATGGAAACCATCTACAGCTTCAAAAAATAGAGCTGATTGCGGAAGTGGATAAGCCCCGATTTCTATCCAAACATCAGTGTAAGGGTCTGGGTTAAGTCCGCTGCCATTTGTAATGGTGTCATGTGCCGAATTAGCAATGTAAAGCCCATTGGTATAGACTTCAAGTTCCCCTAAAGTATCACAAATACTAGCATTCGTCATCTCACAATTCATCTGCCTGGTATCTGTAAAAATAGAAACAGGATTTGTATTAAAATCCATAACGGTGCTCGCAAAGGGTGGCCCTCCAAAAGAATCGTAACCAAAAAGCCAGATATAGTCACCAGGCTCACGGGCAAAGGTTTCCTGGGCATATAACTGCGAGAATACTCCCCCCAAGACAAAAAGCAAAAAAAATATAGCTCTCATACTGAAAATTTAATTCGTAGCTGCCTATTTGACGGCAGCTACGAACGAGTACTTAATTAATTATTTAAGAACCACGACTTTGATTACCTCTGATTTACGCTGACTCTGTATTTGGAGCCAGAGAACGCCAGAAGGAAGAGCACTTATGTCCCAAAATCGCTGCCCTTGTCCTCGTAATAAAGGCTCCGACCGGACCAACTTCCCATTGACATCAAATAGCCTAAGCAGCCCTTGCTCGGGTATTTCAAACTCTATAGTCAAACTACTCTTAGCGGGATTGGGGAATGCCTTTATGCTTATAGCATTTGCAGTTACACCACCATTTCAGGTTAACACCGAAACGACTACAGCGACAGCTAATCCCACAATAAAATAGATGAATCGCTTAACTCTTCCGTACCGATTTCGATGAAGGCTTTTTCTTCGTCGCAGACACCGTCTGGGCGCAAACCGGATTGTCGCATCGGCTCTCATTTTCTTCGGTATGTTTGACACCTACGGCGTCAATTAAAAATATTGATTGCTGTTTTTTACTAATATTCGACCCCTATTGGGGGTCGTACATCAGTAAAAATGAGCTTAAATCTTGGAATCGACCCCAGCGGGGTCGCACTTATCGATCAAAAGATTTACCTAAAAAAATTCACGTCAGCTGCGACAATTTGGTTTACGCCCCACCGTCTCCATAGTCTCTTAGTATTGGTTTCAGGGTGCTCATAATTGAAGCATTTGGTTATTGAACAAGTTTCACTGAATAGTTTGGTTTACCGGTGTTAAATATTTGGGCTAACCCTCATGTATGCGCGCAGGCTTCTTCCCACTGCCCAAAGGTTAGGCTGATTGCTGGGCTGGTTCGTATGTAGGGCAGTATTCACAAAAGCCAAACTACGGCTGTAGACTTATGTTTTTTAATCGGGATTAGGCTTTACAACCTGATTGCCTCGCTTGCTCTTCAGTGAGGCGAAAACTGGACGGGATAGCTCTTCAAAGATGCTAACTGAAAGCTTATCTCGTATTGCGTTGTTGTTCTTTTGTGCTTCGTACAAGTTTGGGGTAACTCCAAAACATTAGGGGTTTGGAATATAATAAAACTTGGTCTCCAAGCATTTATTAGTAGCATTTAAACCGTTCAAAAAGGTATAATTAAGGCATAGTGTTAATATATAGCGGCCTTCCTCAAGTGAACCATAGTGATCAAGGAAATTAATTTTATAGATATGTTTTTTTTTGGAGTGAGCTTTATTTTAGAAATTGTCTAAAAAAGAATCGTGGTAAAAGCGAGATGGTTTGCACAAAAAGTTGCAAAAGGAGATATTTGGAAATCTCTT
>JAUIAA010000032.1 GCA_030425715.1 Bacteroidia bacterium
AGTTTGCCGGAGATTCTATGTATTCCATATATATATGGACAGGTCGTACAACAAAACCTTATAAAGGCTTGCAAAGTGGTAGAAGAATTCAATTAAGAAATGACGATTATAAATTTTTGATAGACAAATTTGATTACGAAATAAGTGCTATCAGTCCTAGAATTCAACGCTCGGTAAATGCAGTTTATGGTGATGAAAGAAACAATTATACCTTACGAGCCGTATATCCAGGATATCAAAAATTAGAGTCTGCCGAAATGCTTTCTGGACGATTTTTGAATATGCTTGATTTGAAAAAAAGAGCCAAAGTTATTGCTATTGGTAGATTGGTAGAAGAAGATTTATTTGGTCAATTGAGTGCGATTGGTAAAGAAATAAATATCAACGGAATTTCTTACCAAGTAATTGGTACTTTTTCCGACCCTAGAGGGGATAATGATGAAAGATATATCTATGCACCATTTACTACGGTACAGCAATTGTATGGTAATTCTGATAAATTAGATTCCTTCGGAATAACTTATAACGATGCTTTAAATGTAGACCAAGCCATCAAATTTGGTCATGCAATGGAAGCCGCATTAAAAGAAAAACACAGTGTTGACCCAAGAGATCAAAATGCGATAAGGGTAAACAATTATGCCGAAGGTAATAAAGAAGCAAGCACCATGATGTTTGTACTCAATATTATAATATTATTTATAGGCATAGGTACTTTAATTGCAGGAGTAATTGGTATTAGTAATATTATGATTTATATTGTAAAAGAACGCACCAAAGAAATTGGAGTAAGAAAAGCATTAGGAGCAAGGCCAGGAGCTATTATTAGCATGATTATGATGGAATCTATATTTATTACAGCTATTGCTGGATATGTTGGTCTTTTAATAGGAACGGGTGTATTAAAATTAATAGGTAATAGCCTAGAAAAATATTTTATTTTAAACCCTAGTGTAGAAACCTATGTTGTAGTAGGAGCAACTATTGTATTGATTCTTGCTGGTACTATTGCGGGGTATGTACCTGCAAAAAGAGCTTCGAGTATCAAACCTATTGAGGCATTGAGAGATGATTAAAACCACCCTTATAAAATGAGCGAAACAATTTTCTTAATTCCAACCCAAATATACAATGGTGCATTACCGCTGAATCATGAAACACCATAAAATTTAAGCCGATGAAATTTTTATTTGACTCAGATACATGGCAAGAAATTTACGGAAGTATCCGTAAAAATAAAATACGTACTGCAATTACTATTATTGGAGTAATGTGGGGTATATTTTTATTAGTGGTGCTTTTAGGTGCGGCAAGAGGTATGGAAAATAATTTCAATAAGCTTTTTGGCGATTTTGCTACCAATAGTGTATTTGTTTGGGGGCAATCTACCAGTATGCCATTTAAAGGTTTTCAAGAAGGGAAACAAATGCAATTAAAAATGTCGGATGCTGATTATATCCGATCTGAGATTAAAGGTATTGAATTTGTAGTACCACGTAGCCAAACACAAAGTTTATTGATAAGAGGCGTAAAATCTACAACTTTAGGAATTTTTGGAGATTATCCATTATTAGATAAAGTGCAAAAAAAGTATTTAGAAAGTGGAAGATTTATCAATGATCAAGATATAGAATTAAAAAGAAAAGTTTGTGTAATTGAATATGATACCTACAAGCAATTGTTTGATGTTGGTGAAGATCCAATTGGAGAATACATAAAAATAAATAACATCAATTTTAAGGTAGTGGGAATGTATAAAAACAAGACCCAAATGGGAGGCCCAGGAGGAGGTTTACATATACCTTTTACTACTTTTCAACAAATTTACAATAGAGGAGATAGAATTGGTTGGTTGATGGTAACAGCAAAACCTGATGTAGATATTTTACAGTTTGAAAGTGATACTAAACTTTTATTGAGAAACTTACATGACGTGCATCCAGAAGATGTGAGAGCATTTGGGAGTTTTAACCTAGGTACAGAAATTGAAAAAATCACAGGCTTTTTAACGGGGATGCAATTTCTTACTTGGTTTGTAGGCATTGCTACTTTAATAGCTGGGGTATTTGCTATAGGTAATATCTTATTGATTACCGTAAAAGAACGAACCAATGAAATAGGAATTAGAAGAGCCTTGGGGGCAAAGCCAATGGAAATTATCCGACAAATTGTTTTAGAATCTGTGTTTTTAACCACATTGGCAGGTTCTTTAGGAATTATTGCTGGAGGATTCGTGCTCATGTTTATTGACGCCATGTTTGGCAAAGGAGATGGTGCTGCATTGGTAAACCCTACTGTAGACATACCTGTAATTTTAATTGCTTTTGCTACCTTGGTAATATTAGGTACTTTAATTGGAATGATTCCAGCACAAATTGCTGTTAGTATTCGTCCAATCGAAGCATTAAGAGAAGAATAAACAATTAACAAATAAAATTGATCAACTAGAAATAATAAATAAGTAATGAAGAAAAAACTAATTTTTGGAGGAATAGCAGTAGCATTATTAGCAGTTCTGATTTGGTTTGGAAAGAAAAATAGTAAATCACCTATTGAATTTGAAACCGATAAGCCATTCAAAGCAACCATTGTTAATAAAACAGTGGCAACAGGTAAAGTAATACCTTTAGAAGAAGTAGAGATTAAACCACAAATTTCAGGAATAATCGATAAAATTTACGTAGTAGAAGGCGCTAAAATCAAAAAAGGAGATTTAATTGCTAAGGTTAGAGTAGTGCCTAATGAGCAGTCACTAGCAAATGCTAGAGGTAGGGTAAATAAAGCAAAAGTAGCCTTAGACAACAGCAAAATTATTTACGACAGAAATAAAAAATTATATGACAAAGGAGTAATCTCTAGAGGCGATTTTGACGGTTTTGATTTGAATTACAAACAAGCACAATTAGATTATGTAAATGCCCAAAACGATTACCAAATTATCCAAAAAGGATATACAGGTTCAGGAGGTTCTGCCAATACCAGTATTAGAGCAACCACTACGGGTATGATTTTAGAAATTCCGGTAAAAGAAGGGTACCAAGTAATTGAAAGTAACAACTTTAATGAAGGTACGACTATTGCTTCCATTGCCGATATGAGTAAAATGATTTTTGAAGGAAAAGTAGATGAATCTGAAGTTGGAAAATTAGAAGAAGGAATCGATATTGATGTGGCATTAGGAGCTATTGAAAATAAAAAATTCCCTGCAAAGTTAAATTTTATAGCCCCTAAAGGAACTGAAGAAAACGGTGCTGTACAGTTTAAAATTAAAGCAGATGTATCTTTAGACGAAGCTTATTTTGTTAGAGCTGGTTATAGTGCTAATGCAGATATTGTTTTAGATCAAGTAGATAGTGTTATGTCTATCAAAGAATCTCTTTTACAATTTGATAAGAAAACAGAAAAGCCTTTTGTTGAAGTAAAAGTAGGGGAACAAGAATTTGAGCATAAAGATATTGAGTTGGGTATTTCAGATGGGATTAATGTGCAAATTTTGTCGGGTATCTCTGAAAATGATGAAATAAAAATTTGGAATAAAACCCAAAAAGATGATAAAGGTAATAATAGAGGTTAAGAATATAGCTAGTTAATTATTAAAAACTCTGCTTTTGCAGAGTTTTTTTTTGGTTAATAATAAAATTATGATAAAAATCAATACTAGTTTCAATTTTTTTTTTGAAATTTATACTATTATTAATCTAAACATTTATGTCCCATGGAAATAAAACTGGTTTATTTAAGCGATTTGAAGTTTAATTTAAAAATTTGGAAAAAGGAATTAAAATTTCACAGAAATGAAATTGAAGTATTTGAAAATAAATTAGAAGAAATTGCAAGTAGGCAGTTGGGCATTGAAGCCATGGCTCCTTTAGAAGGCTTTCAAAATAAATTGATACGTGAAAAAGAGGTAATAGGAAAATTATTACAACGTATTCGTAGAAAAAAGAGAGTGATTGATACCACAGATATTACAGAAGAAATGGATCAAAGATTACGAAGCCAACAAACTTCTTTAGCAGATGATATGAAAACTTATATCAAACTGCACTATGAATTAAAAGAAGATTTAATGGATTATCTTTTAAGATGGCTATAAAAAAAATCCCCTGATGGGGATTTTTTTATTGAAATTGTTTGGCTAGTTTTTCCGCCTTTTTACTCTCGGAATAATCGTAGAATCCTTCCCCAGATTTTACTCCCAGTTTTCCTGCGGTAACCATATTTACCAATAACGGACAAGGAGCATATTTCGGGTTTCCAAACCCATCGTGTAGCACATTTAAAATAGAAAGACATACATCCAAGCCAATAAAATCAGCCAATTGTAAAGGTCCCATTGGGTGTGCCATTCCTAATTTCATTACGGTGTCAATTTCGTAAACACCAGCCACGCCTTCATAAAGCGAATAGATAGCTTCGTTTAACATGGGCATTAAAATACGGTTAGCAATAAAACCAGGGTAATCATTAACTTCTACAGGTACTTTGTGTAACTGCTCAGAAAGTTGCATAATGGTTTGTGTTACCGCATCACTGGTAGAATAGCCTCTAATAATTTCTACCAATTTCATAATAGGCACAGGATTCATAAAATGCATACCTATTACTTTTTCTGGTCGTTTTGTTACCGATGCAATTTTTGTTATAGAGATAGAAGAAGTATTAGTGGCTAAAATTGCCTTTTCAGGAGCAGCTTCATCTAGTTGTTGAAAAATTTTAAGCTTTAAATCAATATTTTCAGTCGCAGCTTCTACTACCAAATCTACTTCTTTTACTCCTTCCCCTACAGCGGTAAAAGCAGTAATATGCAATAAGGTATTATCTTTAATTTGCTGGGTAATTTTTTCTTTGGCCAAAAGCCGATCTAAATTTTTAGTTATGGTTGTAATTCCTTTGTCAATGGCAGATTGCGAAATATCGATCAAATGTACTTGAAAATTATTTTGGGCAAACACATGTGCAATACCATTACCCATGGTGCCTGCACCAATTACAGCTATTTTTTTCATACTTGTTTATTTTAATGTTTTGGTGGCATGGTGCCAAATACCCTATCCCAAATGGTATTAGAAACTCCAAATGCTTTGTTTGGATATTTATAATGATGTAATATATGATGTTTCCAAGGATAAGCAAAAAAGTTTTTAGGTGCTTTTCTTACATGAATGGCTCGGTGCAAAAAGGAATACAGTAAATAACCCAAGAAAAAACCTGGAAAAAATGCCCAAGTATAAGTTGCATATCCCATGATACTAAAAACCAAGTAAAAAATGCTAAACAATACCGTTGCCATAATTAAGCCTGGTACAGGAGGCATTAAAAGTCGCTCTTTATCTTTAGGGTATAAATGGTGTGATCCATGCATGATAAAATGAAAACGCTTTATAAACTTGTTGTTACTAACCCAATGAAATAAAAATCGATGTAAAATATACTCAGCAAATGACCAAAAAAATAGTGCGAATACAAATAATCCTAAAAAAGTAAAAAAAGGAATTTGTTGGATAAATAAGGCAACATATATTAGTATGCCCACCGTAGTACCATATACAATTACATTTGAGGTTAGGTTGGTTTTGGTAAGTTTTTCTAATATAGGGTTGTTAAAAATGGTAGCTTGTCCTTTGCGATGTTCTGTGGTTACTTTGGATTCCATTTTTTAAAGTATTAAAAACGATCAATTATTTGTTGAGCAATACGTAGCGCCTCCGTACCTTGGTGCAAGGAAACTACAGGTGTACTATTGTTGTTTATGGCATACGCAAAAGCGTTTAATTCGTCTAGTATAGCATTATTTTGTGCAATAGTTGGGTTTTCAAAATAAATCTGCTTTTTTACTCCTTCTGCATTTTGTAAAATCATGGCAAATTCATCAGGGTTTTTAGGCACATCTTTCATCTTTACCACTTCGCTTTTCTTTTCTAAAAAATCTACCGAGATATAGGCATCCTTTTGAAAAAATCTAGATTTGCGCATATTTTTTAACGATATTCTACTCGCTGTTAAATTTGCAACACAACCATTTTCAAACTCTAATCGTGCATTGGCAATATCGGGTGTTTCACTTATGACCGATACCCCACTTGCGTGGACTTTTTTTACGGTAGAAGGAACGACACTTAAAATAATATCTATATCGTGAATCATCAAATCTAATACCACAGGTACATCTGTTCCTCTTGGATTGAATTCTGCCAAACGGTGGGTTTCAATAAACATTGGCGATTCAATTTTATCTTTTACCGCCGTAAAGGCAGGGTTAAACCTTTCTACATGCCCAACTTGGCCTCGAACGCCATGTTCTTTTACCATATCTCTCAAAGCTTCCGCTTCGGCAACGGTTTTGGTAATTGGTTTTTCAATAAAAATATGTTTTCCTTTTTCTATGGCAGATTTTGCACATTCAAAATGATTTAAAGTTGGAGTTACAATATCAACAACTTCCACAGCGTTGATCAGTGCTTCAACCGAATCAAAAAAGTGATAACCAAATTCTTGCGCTACTTTTTCTCCATTTTCCTTGTTAGGATCGTAAAAACCCACCAATTCAAATTGATCGGATTGGTTTAGTAGTTTTAAATGAATTTTACCTAGATGACCTGCACCTAAAACACCAGCTTTTAGCATAAAAATATTTTTACCCAAAAGTACAAAATATGATATTTTTATAGCCTTAATTTGAAAAAAAATGAACTATTTTTGGCTGTATCATGTTAAGCGATACAAATAAACATAAAGGACTTCGCAATCAATTGGTTGCGACCATTAAAAGTAAAGGAATTAAAGACACAAAGGTATTAGATGCCATTTCTAAAATTCCTAGACATTTGTTTATGGATTCTGGTTTTATCGATTTTGCTTACCAAGACAAACCTTTTCCTATTGGTGCAGATCAAACCATTTCACAACCTTATACCGTAGCTTTTCAAACGGAGTTATTGCAGGTAAAACCCAATGATAAAATTTTGGAAATAGGAACAGGATCTGGCTATCAAACCGCAGTTTTAAAAGAATTAAAAGCCGAGATTTATAGTATTGAACGACAACATGAGCTTTTTATAAAAACCAAAAAATTATTGCCAAAACTAGGGTATGTACCCAAAAAATTATTGTTTGGCGATGGCTATATTGGGTTACCCGAACAAGCACCTTTTGACGGCATTATTGTTACTGCTGGAGCACCCTATGTTCCCAAAGCACTATTGAGTCAATTAAAAATAGGAGGTAGGTTGGTAATACCTGTTGGAGATGAAGTACAGGTAATGACTTTATTTATTAGAAATGGAGCGAAAGAATTTGAAAAACATGAATTTGGCGATTTCCGATTTGTACCTATGTTAAAGGATAGTAATAAGTAGGTTTGAAAGTCTAAAGCCTTAAGTTTGAAAGTTAAAAGTGAAAAGTTAAAAGTGAAAAGTTAAGGGTTGATTATACTTCGTGCAATCCAAGGAATAGGGAGAGCAGCACTGAAATTGCGTTTTTTCAATCAATTAAAAATAATACTTTAAAATCCTGCACTTTTCTTATAATAATATTAAAATATGGACTGTTCGCTGTATGTCAGAGTTAGGATTTTATACTCGGACTTGCGTTTCTGGAACAGAAAAGAAGCAGGAAGAGTACATAAAATCCGTTACGAAGATGCGCATAACCCTGAATGGAATGACCTTTCAGAAGGGTGGTTGTTTTATTTTGATTAATTCGTAACAACAAGAAAATCTACACGTCACTGTGAGGAGTGAGGTACGAACGACGTGACAGTCTGTTGCTTTACTACTACTGCATGAGATTGCTTCGTTTTACTCGCAATAACGTTTCCCTACACGTCACTGCGAGGAGTGAGGAACAAACAACGTGGCAGTTAACCGTCACTGCGAGCACAGCGCGGCAGTCCCACCATCGTCACTGCAAGGCACTATACCATAATTAGTGCCCATTAAATTTTTTGATAGTATATAAATTTGGATTTTGCACATAAGTTCAATTCTAAAAAAAGCAATCAGCTATTTACCCCATTAATAAACGTTTTTACAAAATCTTTTATTTTTTCTGTTATTCTATGGCTTATAGATTCACGTTGTAAAACACTAGGCTGTTTTTCTAATGCTTCAATCACCTCATCTTCAGTTGCCATTCTGCCTGTAAACAAATAATCATTTATGATGTCTTCTACTTTATTTTGTTTTAAGGATTCTGATTTGCTTAATTCTTTTAAAGCTTTTATAGTTTCCTCTTGCCAATAGCTTTTAAATTCATCCTCAATAGTTTCACTATCATTAATTTTTGGTAGATTATTTTGAATGAACTTTTCTATTAAAACTCTTTTGCTTCTTAATTCAGATTCACCAGCAATTAAATCTATAATCTGTTTTTTCTGTTTTGCCTGGTCTTTTGGTTTCGCATCTTTTAATTTTGCTAATAACTTCATTATGTAGGCAACATTAATTTCATCACGATGGATTAACTCTAATTCAAAATCAATTTCATCTAAAATAGATACTGATTCTTTTTGATTATTCGTTTTTATCTTGTCGTAAAGGTCTAAATATTTACTTGTGTAATCTGCAAACTCTTGGTCTTTCATATAGGTATCATCAAATGTAAATTCGATAAATGATGATAATATATTTTTCAATTGCATGAGTTCTCTAAATGCTTTAGCAAATGCTAATTCATCTTCTTCAGTAACCAAATCATTTACACTATCTACTGTTGGTGCAATACCCATTAACACCTTATAAGCTTCATTGAATTTCTTTACTTGTTCTTCATAAGGTGCTATTATTATAGTTTCTTGAGCATTTTTATCTGAAAACAATGCAATAGCATCATCTGTATTTTGCTTTAGGTTACGGAATGCTAAAATGTTTCCTTGTGATTTCTTTTCGTTTAATATTCTATTGGTACGTGAATAGGCTTGTATTAAACCGTGATAGTTTAAATTTTTATCCACATAAAGCGTATTTAAAGACTTACTATCAAAACCTGTAAGGAACATATTAACCACTAATAAGATATCAATCTGTTTGTTCTTTACGCGTTTAGAAATATCCTTTTTATAGTTTAAAAATGTATTACCATCTTTTGCTGAATGTTTGGTTCCAAACTGGTTATTGTAATCGTTAATATATTCGTCTAATTTATCCTTATGTGGTATTATGCCATAAGCAGCATTGGGTTCTGCAGCCATAGGAAAGTCTTCTTCTTGTATTTCCCCATTAGCACCTGCATCTTCAGGATTGGGTGCATACGAAAAGATAGTAGCAATATTTAATAGATGTTCTCCAGCTTCCTTTTTAGCTTTTAATAAGTCATAATATTTAATTAGAATATCTACACTACTTACACAAAGCATTGCTGTAAATGTTCTATGATGTGTTTTTCGATTATGATTTGCTATGATATAGTTGGTAATGGTATTTAGATAATCATTACTTTCATATACTTCTTGCTTATTTATATCTTCTACTTTAGTATCATCTACACCATCTTTAGATTTGAAAACATTGTAATACTCAATTGAGAATTTTAAAACATTTTCATCTCTAATAGCATCTGTAATTACGTATTGATGTAAACACTCGTGAAAAAGGTTTGCAGTTGTTTGTTTAATACTTTTTTTACTAATCGCATTTTTTACAAATATTGGTGTTCCTGTAAAACCAAATAATTGATGATTGGTAAAAAAGTTTACAATACGTTTGTGTGTTTCTCCAAATTGAGAACGATGACATTCATCGAATATAAAAACTACTTTTTCATCTTTTAAAGCTTCAATCTGTTTTCTGAACTTCGCTTTTGATATAGCACTATTTAGCTTTTGAATTGTTGTAACTAATAAAGGTCTATTATTATCTAAAAATTGACTGATAAGCATTTTGGTGTTCTCTGTACCATCAATACTATCTTTATCGAATGCCCTAAACTCTCTTACTGTTTGGTCGTCTAAATCTTGTCTGTCTACAACAAATACTACTTTTTTAATTTTAGGATTGTGCGTTAATATTTGACTTGCTTTAAATGATGTTAGTGTTTTTCCAGAACCTGTAGTATGCCATATATACCCATTTTTATCTGAATTTTTTACTCTATCAATAATTGCTTCTACTGCAAAAAACTGATAAGGTCTTAATACCATAAGTGTTTTGTCGCTTTCGTGCAACACTATGTATTTGGTAATCATTTTAGCAATATGACAAGGCTCTAAAAAGATATTTGCAAAAGGCTCTAATTGTGTGATTTTTTTATTCTTTTCATCACTCCAGAACGACGTAAACTTAAAACTCTGTTTTTGGCTATTTGCATAATACTTGGTATCTATGCCATTACTAATTACGAATATTTGCACATAATTAAATAAGGCATTGTTAGATGCAAAAGACTCTTTTTGATAACGTTGTATTTGATTAAAGGCTTCTTTCAATTCTATACCTCTACGTTTTAATTCTATTTGTACCAATGGTAAGCCATTAATCAAAATAGTAACATCGTAACGGTTTTCTCGTTTACCGTTAATGGTGATTTGATGGGTTACTTGGAATTGATTTTGACACCAGAAGTCTTGATTAATAAACTCGATATATGCTTTATCTCCATTGTCTTTTAACAATACATATTTATCTCGTAATGTTTTGGCTTTATCGAAAATGTTACCTTTAGATAAGTGGATAACTATTTTATCAAATTCTGAAGCTGTAAAGGTGGTTTTGTTATGTTTTTCTAATTGCGTTTTTAGGTTTTTTAATAAATCATCTTCTGTTTTGATAACAACCGATTTATGGCCTAAACTAATTAGTTGGCTTATTAAATTATTTTCTAATACTTGTTCTGGTTGTGTGGTCATAATTATTATGTCATTGCGACCGCGAGGTACAAAGCGGGAAGCAATCTGTTTATTTAATAGGTTGTAAATTCTTTTTTTGCAATTTCAAGTAAATCCACCCAATTAGGGTTATTTGTTTCTATTAGTTTTATTTTTTTTGCTCTATTTCCTGCTTTTAATTGTTTTTCTCTTGTTATAGCATCACCAATCATTTGAAAAGCCTCATAATACACTAACTTATTTAAATTATAACGCGCTGTAAACGATTTAGGGTTTACCTTTTGCTGATGCTGCTGTACACGTTGTATTAAGTTAGCAGTAACACCAACGTAAAGCGTTGTATTGTTTTTATTGGTTAATATGTATACAAATCCTGGTTTCATCATTTATTACCGTCATTGCGAGGCTTTACTACCGTCATTGCGAACGCAGTGAAGCAATCTGTTCATTGTTATTACTCCTTCCTTTCATAAGATTGCTTCGTCGTTCCTCCTCGCAATGACAAGTGTACCTCCTCGCAATGACATTACACAAACATTTGCTGCAACAAGCCTTTTTTAAAACTTTTACTATTTTCTATTTTGGTATTTAGGGTTTCTATTTTTATATCTATATCTGATAAGAAATTGGCTATTTTGGTTTGCTCCTCTTCACAAGGATAACCAATTTTAATTTTAGAATATTCTGAAATCCAAAATCTTTTATGTTCATCGCCTTTAGGGTAGTTAATCATTTGAATAGCTTCATAAACATACTTAATATTAACCTCATCAGTATTAGGTTGTAATATTTTCATAGCCGAAGATTTAACTTTAAATTCAAAATCAACATATTTATTAGCCATTGTGAAATCATCAAATATTATTGTTGGTAATTTATTGTAAACACCTTCAGTTTCGTTTGTATAACCTAGGAAATACTGCTTCTTTTGATAAGATTGCTTCGTCCGTTGTCCTCGCAATGACGTTTGGTTTAAAGCGTAGTTCTGGTACTTGCCCTGAGCCTGCCGAAGGGAAGATTTTTTGCATTATACCTTTTTTGTATTGCTCTAAAAGGTTTTTCTTTTTGGTTAGTTGGGTAATTTTAGCATCTACATCTGAAAGGAAAGATGCTATTTTTTGTTGTTCTTGAAGTGAAGGGATATTAATTTTTAAAGGTTCTAAATACCTAAAATAAAGGTTTGAAACACTACCCCCT
>JAUIAA010000329.1 GCA_030425715.1 Bacteroidia bacterium
TCTCTAAATTCATCAGGCATATTAAATTCAGAAGTCTTTTTCATTTGTACTTCTAAACCTGCTTTCTCCACTTCAACCGCTTCATAAATATACACTTTAATTATCTCTTCTAAATCAACAATTTCTTTTTTGTTGGTAAATCGAATCTGACGAGCAGCTTGCACATTCTCTGTCTGTTGAATCAGAATGTTATCTGTATCTTTTAGCAATGCTCCTTTATGAAAAAGAAGTGCACAATATTCCTTGAATCCGTGAATCAGCACAATGTTTTTTCCTTGAAAAGTGTAACAAGGGTGCATCCATTTAAAATCTTCTTCAAGACCACACTCTAAACAGATTTTCCTCAATAATTTAAATTCCTCCTTCCACCTTTTTTGCTTTTCAATAAATTTATCAACTTTCTCCATTCTGAATTTTATTTAGTTACGAAATTAACTTTTTAGTGTCTGGTCTGAAATACCAAGAAACTACTGTAAGGACGAGCAACAATACAGGACCAAATAAAGTGCTTGCCTCATCCCCAATTGCTAAATGAGAAATGATTGCCCCCGACATTGTAAAAAAGAACCCTGCATAAGCCCATTCTTTTATCAATGGAAATTTTGGTATTAAGACGGCAACGACACCTAAAATTTTCCAAACACCAATTATGGTCATTAGATAAAGTGGGTAACCCAACTTTGTAAAATTTGCTACTTCTTCATCCATTTTTATCAATTGGACAATTGCGGTAGAAGTCATACCGAGAGCAAGCCAAATGGTAGCTACCCAATAGATTATTTTATTTCTTTTTGTCATTTTAGATTTTATTGATTGTTCGTAATATTTTGGAGGCGATTGTGCGCCCAATTGATTCCCTGCTTAAATGGCAATTTTAAGTTCTGGTTTCTGTGTTCAACAGATTGATAAATTATCTGCTGTTTTAGTCGGCTTTTTTCGTCGCTTAGTTTCTCGAATTCATAAATTTCAAGTTGGACACCAAAAGGCATGTTCTCCATTTCAAAAGTTCGTATGATTTTGTGGTTCGGAATACATTCGTGAATCACTCCATTAAATCGGTGCTTGTTCCCTTTTAGGTCGGTGGTTTCAAATTCATAACTACCGTGTTTTTTACTATCCAATTTCAGTACTTTTGTATTCATCCATTGCTCCACTATATCAGCTCTTACATACGCTTTAAACAGCAATTCCAAAGGCAAATCGAATTCTCTTGTGATTAAAATTTCTTGTTTGCCCTCTTCGGCAAAAACATTTGTCCTCTGTTCCATTTATTTATTTTTTTGATTGGTGTTTTTTCATCACGGATTCAATTTTGTTAAACCTATCGTCCCAAAACTTTCTGAATGGTTCGATAAAATCAGCTATATCTTTCATTCCGCTTGGATTTAGATGGTAATAAATTTCTCTACCTTTTTGCTCTTGTAGAAGTATTTCACATTCGGTGAGGATTTGAATGTGTTTTGAGATGGTCTGCCGTGATGAATCAAAATTTTCGGCAATTGTTGTTGGTGTCATTGCATTAACAGCAACCAAAGTAATTATCGCCCTTCGGGTAGGGTCAGCTATGGCTTGAAATACGTCTCGTCTTAATTTCATTTGTGCAGTTATTTGACTGCAAATATAAATGCAGTTATTTGGTTGCACAAATTTTTGAAGTTCTTTTTCGGAGGTTTTTATTTTTTCTTTATTACCGCCAACGGGTTGTGCAGCCGCAGTACGCAGCGCAGCGGAGTATTGTCGGATGCACTGTGTTCCAGCCAGTCCTCATTCACTTTTCAAATTCATATTTCCTACTTATCATTGATGAATTGAGTTTCCAATCAGTACTATACATGTTAAATGGATTTTT
>JAUIAA010000330.1 GCA_030425715.1 Bacteroidia bacterium
ATGGCAGCAATAAGTACTACATTATTGGCTTTTTTAAAGCAGGGGGACCATGTGGTATTTCAAAATGAAATTTACGGCGGTGCTTATAATTTGGTGCAAGAAGAGTTTGACAATTTGGGAATAGGATATTCCTTTACAAAAGGAGTAGAAGTGCAGCATTTTGAAGAGTTAATCAAAAAAAATACCAAGGTAATTTATATCGAAACTCCTTCCAATCCATTGTTAACCATTACAGATGTGAGTGCCATTGCAAAATTGGCTAAGAAACACCAGTTGATTTCTATGATTGACAATACTTTTGCTTCGCCAATAAACCAAACACCAATAGATCTAGGTATCGATATGGTATTGCACAGTGCTACAAAATATTTAGGAGGCCATAGTGATATTTTGGCTGGAGCTGTGGCAGGTAAAGAAATACATATTGAAAAAATATACCAAAAAGGAAAAAACCTAGGTGGAAACTTAAGTGATTTTATGTGCTATTTATTGGAACGCAGTATCAAAACCTTAGGAGTACGGGTAGAAAAACACAATACCAATGCGCAAGTGGTTGCAGAATTTTTACAGCAGCATCCAGCAATTGAAAAGGTGTATTATCCAGGTTTGCCCAATCATCCTGGTCATCAAATAGCAAAACAGCAAATGCACGGTTTTGGAGGGATGTTATCTTTTAAATTAAAAGAAAGTTTGGATGGTGCTCTATTTGAAAAAGCACTAAAAATGATCAAAGCATCTATGAGTTTGGCGGGAGTAGAAACTACCATTTTAATGCCTACTTTAACATCACATGCTTTATTAACAGAAGAAGAAAGGGAGAAACAAGGTATTACAGATAATCTTTGGAGACTTTCGGTTGGGATTGAAAACCAGGAAGATATTATACATGATTTGAACAACGCATTAAACGCCATTTAAATGATAAAATTAGATATACTTGCCATTGGGGCACATCCAGATGATGTTGAACTGGGTTGTGGAGGTACGATTGCTAAAGAAATTGCTTTGGGTAAAAAAGTGGGAATCTTAGATTTGACAAGAGGAGAATTGGGAACCCGCGGTTCTGCGGAAATTAGAGATAAAGAAGCTGCAAATGCGGCAGAAATTTTAGGTGTTTCTGTACGCGAAAATTTGGCTTTCGCCGATGGTTTTTTTGTAAACGACAAAGAACATCAATTAGAAGTAATAAAAAGAATAAGAAAATACCAACCAGAGATTGTTTTGTGTAATGCCATAGACGATAGGCATATAGATCATGGTAAGGGGAGTAAATTGGTTTCCGATGCCTGCTTTTTATCAGGTTTACGAAAGATAGAAACCAGCTTAGAAGGTAAATTACAAGTCGCATGGCGGCCAAAATATGTGTACCATTATATACAGTGGAAAAATTTAGAACCTGATTTTGTAGTAGAAATTAATGATTTTATATCTAAAAAAATAGAGGCTGTAAAGGCTTATAGTTCACAGTTTTACGATGCTAAAAGTAAAGAACCTCTCTCGCCAATAGCTACAAAAAATTTTATGGATAGCATTACTTATCGAGCTCAAGATTTGGGCAGATTGGTGGGTGCAGAATATGCCGAAGGTTTTAATGTGGAACGGTATGTGGCAGTAAATTCATTAAGTGATTTAATTTAAAAAAACATTTGCTAAAAATGATAAATTAATTACATTTGCACTCGCTTATTTAAAATAGTAAATAAGTTTTTAAAATGGTGGTTGTAGCTCAGTTGGTTAGAGCATCGGTTTGTGGTACCGAGGGTCGTGGGTTCGAGCCCCATCTTCCACCCAAAAGTAGAACGTTCATTGTATCAATGGACGTTTTTTTGTTTTACAACTACACC
>JAUIAA010000033.1 GCA_030425715.1 Bacteroidia bacterium
CTAGAATTTGAATATCTTCCCAAAAAATGTCACCCTTATCCAAATCTAACAACCCATAAACCGCTTTTAATAAGGTAGATTTGCCACAACCGCTTTCGCCCATTATACACAAATGCTCTCCCTTTTCAAGCGAAAAGCTAACATCTTTTAAAACGGGTTTGTTATTGGCGTAGGAAAAAGAAATATTATTGACTTGTAACATGCTACAAAAATATACTTTAATCCATACGAGCGTGTAAAAATAATTACAATAAATGTTACCCACTTATGAAACCAAAAAAGCTTCACTATAATAGTAAAGCTTTTTAGTTGTGGTTTAAAATAAAACTACTTTAAAACAATTCTTTAAGTTTTTCTTGTAGTGCTTCGCCTCTTAAATTCTTAGCAAGCACTTTTCCTTCTTTGTCTAATAATACCATATAAGGAATACCTGAGAAAACGTAATCTTTCATGATTTTTTTAGAATCTTGGGCTAATAATAATGTGCCTTTAAGGTTGTCTTCTTCCACTGCTTTCCTCCAAGCATCTTCCTTTTTATCAATAGAAACACTTACTACTTCAAAACCTTTATCTTTATATAGTTGGTATTGCTTTTGCACATTAGGAGATTCTTTTCTACAAGGACCACACCAAGATGCCCAAAAATCAATTAAAACATACTTGCCTTTAAAAGAGCTAAGAGACACTTGCTTACCATTTATATCAGGAAAGGTAAAATCTGGAGCAACTGCACCTATTTTTGTTTTAGCAACACTTTCAATATTCTCTAACAAATCGGTTTTAGCATTTTGAACATAGGCTACGTTTGGAAATTTTTTTGCTAATTGCTCATACTGCTCCACCATATAGTCTTTATGTCTTTTCCAAGATAAGGTTTGCAACGCCTTTACCACCGTTGGGTAATTTTTGTACATCTCAATAATGTTTTTTATATCTCTTTCATTAGAATCGTACATTATATCCCAAGCTTTTGCAGCATCTTCTTTCCATGCTTTACTATCCGATAAAGACGCTCTATACTGTGCTTGACCTGTAGCAATCATATATTGGTAGTTTTGATAAGCTGCCCAATGCAATGCGTTTAAAACATTGTTCTTTTCGCCACCATCAATGTGTACATGTGGCGGGTTTTTTATTTTGATTTTTGCAGTATCAATTCCTCTAAAATCGATATTTAAGTTTTCATCATCTGCATAAAACTCAACACGTTGTTGTTTATACACATCGAGTGTATAAAACTTTGGCGCAGGAGTTTCTAACTCAAAAGTATAATTACCTTGGGCATCTAATTTTACTTCTTCAACAACTTCCATTTCGTTGTCTTCATTTCTTTTGTTAAGTGTAATTCCAAATTTATCATTTGGATCGGTAAATTTTACGTGTCCTTTAACCGTAATTTTCTTTACCTCTTGAGGTTTGCTTTCTACAGTTTTATTACAAGCAAATAAACTAAGGATTAATACAGGTATTATTACTAAAATTTTTCTCATTTTAATTATAAATTTAATTTGTTTTCCGTGTAAAAGTAGTGCTTGACGGAACAACCCTTATGAGGAGAATTCCTCATTTTATTATTAAATTTATATTTAAGACAACGCAGACAAATACCTTTCAGCATCAAGTGCAGCCATACAACCTGTTCCAGCTGCCGTCACTGCTTGTCGGTAATCTTTGTCTTGAACGTCTCCAGAAGCAAAGACCCCAGGTAAGTTAGTATGTGTAGATTTACCTTTGGTTATTAAATAGCCTGTTTCATCCATTTCTAAAACACCAGTAAACAAATCCGTATTTGGTTTATGACCAATGGCAATAAAAACACCTGTCACTGGTATAGTATTTTTCTCACCTGTTTGGTTGTTTATTATTCTTACACCTTCCACTACATCCTCTCCTAATATTTCATCTAATTCATTGTGGTAGATTACCTCTAAATTTGAAGTATTCAAAACACGATGTTGCATTGCTTTTGAGGCTCTCATTTGGTCGCTTCTTACCAACAAGGTTACTTTATTACAAAGTTTTGCTAAAAAAGTAGCTTCTTCTGCTGCAGTGTCTCCTCCACCAACAACTAGCACATCTTGGTTTTTATAAAAAAACCCGTCGCAAGTTGCGCAAGCCGAAACACCTCCCCCTTTTAATCGCTCTTCACTTTCTAACCCTAAATATTTGGCTGTAGCTCCTGTAGATATAATTACGGTCTCCGCTTCTACCACTTTGTTATGATCAATGGTTATTTTATGGATACCTCCTTTGGTATGGTTAAATTCTACATTCGTAACCAATCCAAAACGAATATCCGTACCAAACCTTAATGCTTGGTTTTTAAAATCTTCTGTTAAGGCAGTGCCATCAATGCCTTTAGGGTATCCTGGAAAATTATCTACTTCAGTAGTGGTAGTTAATTGCCCTCCTGGTTCCATTCCTGTATACATCACCGGCTTTAAATCGGCTCTAGCGGCATAGATTGCTGCTGTATATCCTGCTGGGCCAGATCCTATAATCAAACATTTAATTTTTTCCATTATTTGATGCTGTCTTATTTTTTAAAAAATTGTAATTGTTAAATTTTAAACCAGTCTTTAACATTGTTAATGAGGGTAGCATCTCCATTGGCATGCTCAAATTCATTACTATTTTGATTGTACATATAATCTTGGCTCCATGCTTTATAATTCTCAGCCACTTCTTTTATGGCATCACAAATATAAATAGCTTCTTTATCTGTAGTAACTGGATGTAGCGATAGGCGTACCCAACCTGGTTTATGGGTTAAATCTTTTTGGTCAATTTCTTGAATAACCTTGTTTGAAGTCTCTCTATTTAAACCAAATAAATAATGCCCATATGTACTTGCGCATGACCATCCACCACGGACTTGTATACCAAACCTATCATTGAGCAATCTTACAATTAAATTGTAATGTATTCCCTCAATTCCAAAAGAAATGCAGCCTATCCTTTTTTGTTGGTTATCGCCTAAAATATAGAGATTTGGAATTTCTTTTAATTTTTCCAAACACAATGCCAACAACGCTTCTTCTCTTTTTTGCATAGGAACCACTCCCATTTTCTCTTTTAAGCGAATAGATAATGCTGTACGCATCACTTGTAAAAATCCAGGTGTTCCTCCATCTTCTTTTGTTTCGATATCTTCGCAATAGGCATACTCTCCCCAAGGGTTAGTCCACTTTACATTTCCCCCTCCTGGGTTATCAGGGCATTTTGCGTTGTATAGATTTTTATTAAAAACTAAAACTCCGCAGGTTCCAGGACCTCCTAAAAACTTGTGCGGAGAAAAGAAAATTGCATCTAAATGTTGTTTTTTGTTTTCTGGATGCATATCCATAGACACATAAGGTGCCGAAGCTGCAAAATCAACAAAACAATAACCGTTATGTTCATGCATTATTTCGGCAAGTTCATGATAGGGTGTTATAATGCCCGTTACATTAGAACATGCTGTAAACGACCCTATTTTTAATGGTCTATCTTTATATTTTTCAAGTTCTTTTGATAATACCTCTGGATCCACCAATAAATTTTCACCAGCAGGTAGTATAACAACATCGGCAATGGTTTCCATCCAAGGTACTTGGTTAGAATGGTGCTCCATTTGCGTAATAAATACAACAGGTTTTTCGTTTTGCTCAAGTTGTATTTTGTCTTTTAATTCTTCTGGCCAACGTAAACCAATCAAGCGTTGAAATTTTGCTAAAGCTCCGGTCATGCCAGTACCTGTAGTTACCAAAACATCATCGGCACTCGCATTTACATGGTCTTTTATAATTTGACGGGCATGCCTATACGCATAGGTAGATGATTTTCCTGTTAAACTCGAAAACGAATGTGTATTAGCCACCATTGGACCAATTTTTTCACACATTATTTCCTCTATGGGGCGGTACAATCTCCCACTAGCTATCCAGTCGGCGTAGCGCATTTTTTTTTCACCTTCTAGAGTTTGAATGTTTAAGTCATTGCCTATAATGCCGTTTTTAAACTGTTGAAAATAAGCTTCTAGCACACTTACATCACTTTTAATTTCACCAGATCCTTTCTCTATAATTTCTAGGTTTCTCATTATTAATAAAAAGCAGTTTAACTAAAGATTTAATGCATCAAATATTTTTATTAATTTTTTATCAGATGGTCTAGGAGCATTTGAATTTACGATATTTCCATTAGGATCAATTAATATAAATCGAGGAATTCCCATAATCAAATAGTCTTGTACAAAATCAGATTGAAAAGCATTGTCTGCCATTAATTGCACTCCTTTCAATTCTTTTTCTTCAATCATTTTCGTCCATTTATCACGATCAGCAACTTTATCAACAGAAATACTTACAAATTCAATGTTTTTACCGTGGTATTTTTCTTCTACTTTTTTTAAGGAAGGTATTTCGGCTTTACACGGACCACACCAAGTAGCCCACACATCTACATAAACATATTTGCCCTTAAAATCTTCTAAAGAAGTAGTTCCTCCAGCAAAGTTTTCATAGCCTTCAAATTTTGGAGAAGGTTCTCCTTTTGCTACTGTTTTTAATTTATTATAGCTTTTGGTAATTTCTTTTTTATGCTCCTCATTGGTTGAGTGTTTTTGAAAAATATTATAAAAAGTTTCCAAATCATCTGTATAGGTAATGCCATATCTTGCACTTTCAAATAATAGATTATTTTTTATGGTATTATTTGAAATGGTTCCCAATGTTTTTAAATATGCAATGTCATGAGCTATAGAATCTGTTTTTTCTATTTCTTTTGCCTGCTCATCAAAATAAGAACGCACCAATCCTTTATAAGAACCAGAGAATAAAAAATCTTCTTCATTATCATAACCCATATTATCCAGCTCGTTTAAAAATCCTTCCGAAGGTTTAAAATCTGGTTTTTTAGTAACATAAGAGTGATAAGAACCATATGTGCTCAACCTATTTAAATAATCATAATTTAGGTTTCGTTTTTCTTTGGTTCTATAATCTTCTGGAATTCCTGCTGCAGAAGATAGGATTTTATCCATCGTATTTTTAATTTCTAGAGCCTTCGTTTTATAGGCTACTTCTTCTAATTCATAAAATGAAAATCCTTCTCCCAAAAGCTCTTTTTCCTTTTTTCGCTTAGTCAATAAGTAATTGCTAATTTCAGATCCTTGTCCTGAAAAAGTCAAACTATTGTCAAAATCATCTACATCAAAATGGATGGCTACATTATCTCCTGCACTTAAATATACTGGAGTAAATTTCTTTCCTGCCATTAATCGATAGGTACCAGGTTCTACTTTAAGCGTATCAATAAAACTTCCATCTGATTCAATTTTAATTGTTTCTTTAAAAGAGCCATTGGCATTTGATAAAGTAAGTTTATCTGTTTTTGTATTGGTGATTTTTCCAGATAATACAGCATAGTCTATTGGAGTTTCTTTTTTACAAGATAGTATAGCCAATGCGGCAAATCCTAGGGTATAAATTATTTTTTTCATCTCTATTTTTTAAAATTACTTATTCCGCTAACAAGCCAGTTATAATATTCATCTACGTCTGGTGTGTAAGCAGTAGGTTCTATTAGTTTATTTTCATTTGTATCTATAAGCACATAAAAAGGCTGTGCATTGGCACCGTACTTTAATTGTTGCATTTCACTCCATTTTTGTCCTATATATTTTATTTTCTTCCCTGGACGGAGTTTTGAATCCATTTGCTCTCCATTGGGTAATGGTCTCTTATCATCTACATATAGTGATATTAATACCACATCGTTCTTAAGCACTTTCAATACCTTTTCCTTTACCCACACATTTTGCTCCATTTTTCTACAATTTACGCAAGCATGACCTGTAAAGTCAATCATAATAGGCTTATTCACTTTTTTTGCATAGGCCAAACCTTTATCATAATCATCAAAAGCCAATATATTATGTGGAGCCATTAAATGGGCTCCTTCTGGAATTTCATTGGACGTATGATTAGAAAAACCTCCACCTTGCTTTACGGATCCAACTCCATATGGTGATTCACTGTAGTGTTGTGCCGGTGGAAATGCACTAATTAAATTCAATGGTGCTCCCCATAAACCGGGAATCATATAAATGGTAAACGACAAAGTAATCAAGCCTAAACTTAATCTACCTACGGAGATATGTGTAATAGGAGAATCGTGTGGCAATTGAATTTTTCCAAAAAGGTAAAGCGTTAAGGCTCCAAAAATGGCAATCCAAATTGCTAAAAATACTTCACGCTCCAACCAGTGCAATTGTAATACCAAATCTGCATTGGATAAGAATTTAAATGCAAGTGCCAATTCTAAAAATCCTAATACTACTTTTACTGTATTTAACCAACCTCCGGATTTAGGCAAAGAGTTTAACCATCCTGGAAAGGCTGCAAATAGTGCAAAGGGTAAGGCAATAGCAGAGGAAAAACCTAGCATACCAATAATAGGTGCTATACCCCCTTTAGAGGCTGCTTCTACTAATAATGTACCAACAATAGGGCCTGTACAAGAGAAAGACACAATTGCAAGTGCCAATGCCATAAAAAATATACCAATCCATCCTCCTCTATTTGCTTGTGCATCTACTTTATTAGCCCAAGAATTAGGTAGCATTATTTCAAAAGCTCCTAAAAAGGACACCGCAAAAACCACCAACAATAAAAAGAAAATGATGTTGAACCATACATTAGTAGCAAGAGCATTTAAAGCATCGGCGCCAAAAATTGCGGTTACTGTTGTACCAAGCAATACATAAATAATAATGATTGCTAATCCATAAATAATGGCATTTTTAATACCTGCAGCTCTACTTTTACTTTGTTTGGTAAAAAAACTTACCGTCATGGGTATCATTGGAAAAACACATGGGGTTAACAGGGCTGCAAAACCAGAGATAAAAGCTATAATAAATATACCCAATAAGCCTTTTTTACTTTTGGGTTTAGAAGTTGAAACCTTCGTTTTTTCTTTAGACAACTGCTCTTTTTTATTTTCTTTAGAAAGGGCTGTACTTGTATCTTGATTAGAGAGGTTAAAAGTCAAATCTACTTCGGTTGGTGGTAAGCAGTTGGCATCATCACATACCATAAATTCAACCACAGCATCAATAGTTGCGGTTTTGTTTAACATTTTTACACGCTGCTTAAAAACTGCATTGTTTTCAAAGTATTTAATTTTCATACCAAATACTTTATCGTCTACTTCATGCCCTTCTTCCTCTGTTGTATTTCCAACAAGTTCGTAATCTTCATTTCCGTTATCAAACATAAATGTTGTTGGAATGGGACCATCTTCTGGTACGTTTTGAGAATACAAATGCCAATTGCTTTCTATAGTTGCTGTAGCCACCAAGTTATACTCAGAATCTGATATTTTTTCTACGGAAGTATTCCACTTTATTGGATTGTGTATTTGTGCCTCTAAGCCTTTTAAGGATACAAAAACCAAAAAAAGATAAATTAGTGTTTTTTTCATGCTCTAAATTGAATTATTAAATTGTTTTCTCCCATTATATCTGATTACTTGGAAAGATTACTTCTATGACGTTTATTGGTATAAAAACACTGTGAAAGAAATGTTAATTTTTTTAAAGCTTACCAAATAAATTTGTCTTCTCTAATTTTTTATAAATCAAAATTCAAGTCTACCTCTGTGGGTGGCAAACAATTTGCGTCATCACAAACCATAAACTCTACGCTTGCTTCAACTTTAAATTTTTTAGCGGTTTTTGTTTTAATTCGTTGTTTAAAAACTGCGCTGTTTTCAAAATACTTGATTTGCATATCAAATACCTTTTACTATGCAAAAATAACAAGTTTCCTTCTTTACAGTGGTAGAAACAAGATTATTTTTAAACCAATTAATTTTAAGTAAAGCTTAGCTAATTATACTGCTACCCGCTATACAAAAGGGTAGAATCTATTTTACTATAATTTTTAAATAGAAGAACCAAAGAAAAAAATAATTCTCCTTTGGTTCTTCAGTCGTTAATTATAAAATACTCTTTATTTAATCTAAAGCTGGGATTCGCAATACTTGTCCTGGATAGATTAAGTCTACACTTTTTAGCATAGGTTTATTGGCTTCAAAAATTTCAGGATATTTCATAGCATTTCCATAATATTTTTTTGCAATTTTACTTAATGAATCTCCGCTAACCACAGTATAAAATTGTGCTTCTGGTTCTGTATGTTCCACAGTCATTTGGTCATCTACTGTAGCAATTCCTTGGGAATTTCCTATTACTAAAACTACTTTTTCTTTGGTTGTTTGGTCATACGCCATTCCGCTAACCGTAGCTGTATCGTCTAATACATTAATTTTTAAATCTTTAACTTGTAATTGTAAATCATTAACCATTTCGGTTAATTTTTTTGCGGCACCAGCTTCTGCATTTAATTTTTCATTTGCTGCATCAAATGCTTTTTCGGCAGATGTTTTTCCACCAAAAATTTTTGCCCCAGCGTCTTTAATAAAGGTAATCAGTCCCATTGTTTTAATTTTAAAGGGTTAATAAATTTGTTTTTAGTTTAGATATTTATCAAAGTTAGTGTTTCAACATTTGACTAACAAATTAATTGCACTTACATTTTTTTAAAATTGATTACCTTTAATCCGTTAACTAAAACATTATAATCATGAGTAACACATTTGTATTTTTATTTAGCCTTGTATTTTTTATTGGCTACTACAACAAGAACGAAAAACAGAGTGAAATTACTGAAGAATCAAAACCTTTTATTGAAAATTGGGATACAAGTTTACAGGGAGCGTGGACTACTAATTTTTTGGATAGTAATGGAAATAATATTACTAGCACTATTATTATAATGAATGGGTATATAGCGGAAACTCATTATAATCTAACCCATAAACAATTTATCAAAACCTTTGGAGGATTATATATAGTAGATGGAGATATTTTTAAAATAACGTATGAATTCAATACCGCAGATCCTACGAGTGTTGGCAAAACTAGAGCTTCAAAATTTAAGCTATCTGGTAATAAAATTAGCTTTGTTGATGATGAGAAAATTTGGACACGTTTAGACCATGGAAACTCTAATGATTTAGCCAATGCTTGGTTAATAACTGGAAGAAAAAAAGACGGTAAGCTATCTAAAAAAAACATTGCTGATATTGGCCCTAGAAAAACTATGAAAATATTATCTGATACACGCTTTCAATGGATTGCTTACCATACAGAAACTGGTAAATTTTTTGGTACGGGAGGTGGAACCTATACTGCAAAAGATGGAAAATATACTGAAAATATTGAATTCTTCTCTAGAGATAGTACTCGTGTTGGTGCATCGCTTTCTTTTGATTATCACATAGAAAATGGGGAATGGCATCATAGCGGATTAAGTAGTAAAGGAAATCCAATTTATGAAATTTGGTCACCTCGGTCTTAAAAATTAAAAAATACCTATGAGCAAAAGTTTTGTCTATGGCTTTATTTTAATTGCTATTCTATCTTGCAATTCACCATCCAAACCAAATCGAGTTGAATCTGGTGTTTCTAAATTATTGGCAGATGATAGAAAACAACAAATTCAAAACGTAAATTATGAATTGGCATTTAAAATTCCTAAAGAAAAGACCAAACCAATTCATGCCAACTTAATCCTAACCTTTGAGGTTTTAAACACCCGTAAACCTCTTATTTTAGATTTTAAACCAAATCATCAGCATCCCATAAAAGTAATTCGAAAAGGGGAAGTGTTGGAGGTAACTCAGATAAAAGAGCATATTATTATCCCTAACAAATATCTAAAAAAGGGAACCAATCAATTTGAAATTGAGTTTCAAGCTGGTGATTTATCTCTAAACAGAAACGAAGATTTTTTATATACCTTATTAGTACCAGATAGAGCAAGGACACTATTCCCTTGTTTTGATCAACCCAATATCAAAGCGCGATATAAGCTGCAACTAGAAGTGCCAAAAAACTGGAAGGTTTTAAGTAGTGCTCCAATAAAAAACACCTTTGAAAAAGATGGTTTTACCACATATGATTTTGACCTGTCCGATAAAATGAGTACTTATTTATTTTCGTTTGTTGCTGGGCAATTTAAGAGTGCTATTAACAAAAAAAATGAATTACTCTATAGAGAAAACAATAGTGCTAAAATTAAATTTAGTCTACCTAACATCTTTAAACTACATACAAATTCTATCGCTTTTTTAGAAAATTATACCCATAAGGCATATCCCTTTAAAAAGTTAGATTTTGCAGCTATTCCCGCCTTTCAATATGGCGGTATGGAACACGTTGGTGCCATACAATATAGAGAATCTTCATTATTCTTAGACCAAAGTGCAACAATCAACCAACAATTAAATCGCGCAAAACTAATTGCCCATGAATCTGCTCATATGTGGTTTGGCAACTTGGTAACTATGGATTGGTTTGATGATGTTTGGTTAAAAGAGGTTTTCGCTAATTTTATGGCCGATAAAATTGTCAACCCAAATTTCACAACTATAAACCATGAATTACAATTTTTAACGGGGCATTATCCAACTGCTTTTAATGTCGATCGAACTTCTGGATCAAATGCCATAAAACAGCCTTTAAAAAACTTACAAAATGCTGGTAGTCTTTACGGAAATATTATTTACCATAAAGCGCCTATCATGATGCGGCAATTAGAATTGTTACTAGGTGAAGAAAATTTTAAAGAAGGCATGCAATCCTATATTGATCAATTCGCATTTGGCAATGCTACTTGGGAGGATTTAGTTAAAATATTAGATAAAAAAACTACGGTTGATATTGAACAATGGAGCAATGTTTGGGTGCATCAACCTGGCAGACCTATTTTTACAAGTAAAATAAGTTTTTTAAATAATCTGGTAAATGAAATCCATATATCTCAAAATGCAGAAGATGGTAGTAGTAATTTTTGGCCTCAACAATTTGAGATTAGTTTGGTGTATCCAAAAAAAATAGTTTCAAAAAAAATTGACATCCATAACCCACAACAAACCATTGATGTATTTAAAGGCCTAGCTAAGCCTAGCTCCATAATTTATAACAGTAATGGTTACGGATACGGTGTTTTCCCAATAGATTCAGTAAGTATTTCTCAAAATCATTTGATTAAAAATGACCTTACTAGAGCACAAAATTATATCAATATTTTTGAAAACGCTTTAAGCGGAAGAATAAGTGTTGCTTTAGCGATAGCATCTTTCAACAGGGGCTTGACTTATGAAAATAATGCCCTAATACTACAAAACTTACGCAGCAATTGTAACACCTTGTATTGGTACTTTTTAAATGCTAAAGAAAGAAATTTTTGGCAAGCAAAATTTTGCGAAAATATTTGGAATAGACTACAATCTAATAGCTCTGCAAATATAAAAAAAGAACTATTTTTATTATTTACCACCATCGCCTATCAGGGTAAAAGTTTAGATAATCTTTATCGTATTTGGAATAAAGACATACAAATAGATCAATTGAATTTAAACCAAAACAATTATACCGCAATTGCCATGCAATTAGCTCTATACAACCCTTCCAAAGCAAGTGCAATATTGGCAACTGCTAAAAATCAAATAAAAAATAAAGACCAACTAAACAGGTTTGACTTTTTACAGCCTGCACTCTCTAATAATCAAAATAAAA
>JAUIAA010000331.1 GCA_030425715.1 Bacteroidia bacterium
TCCAATCTCAAAAATAATTACGCAGAAGTCAAAGTTTGGAATTATGAAATTGAACGCTTTAAAAAATCTGGTATGCGTTTCTGTGGATTAATTATGGGGGATCATTCTAAATGTGGTATCAATACTATGTTTAATACCGGGACTGTAGTTGGAGTAAGTGCCAATATTTATGGATCTAACTTTCCTAGAAACTTTATACCTTCTTTTTCTTGGGGAGGTGCCGCTGGTTTTACAACGTACCAAATTGCTAAAGCCAAAGAAACTGCGACTTTGGTAATTGACAGGAAAAACGAAGATTTCACTCAAAAAGACCAAGATATTTTAGAACATGTTTTTGAAATAACCAAAAAGTATAGAAATTACTAAATGCAAAAAAATTGTTGTACTTACTGGAGCTGGAATTAGCGCTGAAAGCGGAATAAAAACTTTTAGAGATGCTGATGGTCTTTGGGAGGGTCACGATGTAATGGAAGTCGCTTCACCCCAAGGTTGGTACAATAGTAAGGAATTGGTTTTAGATTTTTACAACCAACGCAGAAAGCAATTACTATCGGTTCAACCAAATAAAGCACACATTTTATTGGCCAACCTAGAACAACATTTTGACGTAAATATTATTACCCAAAATGTAGATGATTTACACGAAAGAGCTGGGAGTACAAATATTACACATTTACATGGTGAACTATTAAAAGTTAGAAGCACAACGCATCAAAATTTAATTTACCCTTGGAAAAAAGACCTGCATCTTGGTGATTTATGCAACAAAGGAAGTCAGTTACGCCCACATATAGTTTGGTTTGGCGAAGCTGTACCCATGTTAGACCAAGCTATTGAAATTACCCAAAAAGCAGATATATTGGTAATTATTGGCACTTCTATGCAAGTATATCCCGCAGCTAGTTTGGTGCAATATGTTCAGCCTGGTATCCCAATTTATTTTATTGATCCTAACCCTGCAATCACAAAAAACAGCTTGAATAATCTAACTATTATTGAAAATAAAGCGACAAATGGTGTTACTCAATTAGTAGCTATTTTAGAGGCTAATTATTAATTATTTTAAATACAGCTTCAAATAAATCTCCCTTAGACACCACACTTCCTTTTTGGATCAAATCAAATATTTCTTCATTTCTAACCTTAGTATAAGGTTTTTGCCCTTTAAAATATTCTATACTAGCATCTTTAGAGTTATCTAAAAACCAACTAAAATCTTCCTTATTCAAAAAATCAAAGTTTTCTTTATTTGATTTTACTACAATTCTTTGAATATCCTCTGCATTACAACGAAACAAGTTTAGTGTGTTTTTTGAAAAATGCTCTAGATACTGAGCCGTTTGCAATACCTTTTCCCAAACCAAATCACTAAAAATATTCATTTCTTCTTCAGCCATCTGTGGTTTATCGGCCTTTATTTCCTGCCACATCTTAGCATCAATTTTTTGAGTGGCTAAAAATTTTGCAAATTCTTCATGCAATTCTTCAAACTGTTCTTTGGTAAGCTGTTCGTATTTCATGGTTTTGTTTTGGATTGCAAAAATATAAAAGCTCTAAGGATTGAAAAATTAAATGGTGAAAAAAATAAAGGATTGAAAGATTGAAAAATTAAAGGATTAAAATAAGTAAACTGTTTATGAATTTGTAAGCTTAAGCTTTTGGTTTTGATAGCAAATTATTAATTAAAATTATATAAAATGAGAGGTTTTTTAAACCAAAATAAATTGTATATTTGCAGCCTTAAATTTAACACATAAATTATTAATTATGAATCATTACGAAACTGTTT
>JAUIAA010000332.1 GCA_030425715.1 Bacteroidia bacterium
CCCACTACCATCATGGGTAAAATCTTTTTTAAATATATCCATTGGGTATGTCTATGGTAATAAATCACGGCAAAAATATCTGCCAATATCATTAAAGGCATCAAAATACCTGTAGATTCTTTTCCTCCAAACACCAAGGCCATTAAAGTAACAATTACTACTCCTAAGCCTTTAATTCCTGCTTTACCTAACCCCAATATAAAAACTGCTAAAAATGCAAGAAACCAATCAAATAATCCAATAGTATATTCTACAGCCATTGTTTATTTATTGATTAAACTGTGTTTTCGATATAGTTGTTTGTACTGTTCTAAAGTATCTATATCTACTATTTTATCACCAAAATCAATGGTTTCACATTCCTTAATATGCTCTATAATTAATTTTTTTGCACCTCTATCCCCTTCCAATTGTTGTAGTTTATTGAAATATTTTTTTGGGAAAATAGCAGGTACTCCAACATTGTTTTTATAACTACAAGAAATAATATTTTTATTTTGTATATATCTTTTTATAAGTAATTTATACTCATTAACCTTAATTAAAGGTTGATCTACGGTTGCTACTAAAATGGCCTCATAATTACAATCATTTGCAACTATGTATTGCACACCAAAAGCTAAGGAATTTCCCATCCCATTTTTCCAATTAAAATGGATTATATAGCTACTAGGATTTAATTTAACTTTATCTAAAATAACTTGATGATTAGCTCCTAGCAGTACAAAAATATCAAGGTTTGGAATGTTTTTTACCTGCGAAATAGTATGCTCTAAAAACGTTGAGTCTTTCCAGGGAAGCAATTGCTTTGGCTGCCCCATTCTACTCGAAGCTCCTGCTGCTAACAATAAAAATGCAATTTTTGCATTTTTGTTCTCCTTTTTATTCATCGAGAAACTTGGTATGAATATTCCCCTTTTTATTTTTTAATGAACTTGTATCTTGCCCTCTAAATACTGCCAATATTTCTGAACAAATAGATAAAGCTATTTCTTGTGGAGTTTCCGCTCCTAGGTTTAGACCAGCTGGCCCGTAAATACAATCAAAAAAACCATCCTCAACTAAAGTCTGCTCTACCAATTCGCCCAACAACTTTTCTCTTCTTTTGCTTGGCCCTAACAATCCTAAGTAAGAAACTTTTACATCTTTCAATTGTAATAAATATTTTAAATCGCTTACATAACTATGTGTCATTAACACAATTGCAGTTTCTTTCTGATTAAAATTATTTATTTCCAGTACCTCGGCATTTTGGTGTATTACTTTTTTTGCCCCAGGAAAATCATTGATTTTTTGCGGATTAGATGGTGATAAAATAACTTCAACATCCCATCCTAAAAAGGCTGCATAAGCGCACAATTGCACCGCATCATGCTCCCCTCCTATGATTATGAGTTTGAATGCAGGTTTTAATATTTGCGTAAACGACAATCTTGACACATCATCATTTGGTAAAAATTCTGAAATAGAATTTTGATTGAATGGAAAACGCAGTGTTGAAGAAAAGTGAATAATTGATCCCATATTTCCTCCAGAGCCAATTTCCTTTACAAAATAGTTGGTCACACTAAAATCTTCTCGCGTTTCTGAACAGTTTTTAAATGCAGCTAAGAATGATGTGGATGGGTCAAAAGGTTCTATTAAAATATACAAAATACCCTCACAGCCAAGTCTATACCTACCATCATAAGTCATTATTTTAGGCAAATTAGACTTAAAAACGCTATGCGCTTGTTTTAATATTTCCTTTTCTACACAGC
>JAUIAA010000034.1 GCA_030425715.1 Bacteroidia bacterium
CAAACCAACTGCTTATTTTTTATATTTTTTATTGGCTGTAGTCTATGTTTCTGGCTTGTTTATTGTTTTGATGGAAAATGATTCTGCACAACATGCTACTATGGCAATGCATATGTATTTAGAAAATGATTTTTTAAATATAATTAAAGGGGGAAATGATTATTTAGACAAGCCCCATATGCACTTTTGGTTAGCGGCACTTTCCTTTAAACTATTTGGTATAAGCCATTGGGCTTATAGAATTCCAGCCTTATTATTTACCATTTTAGGAGCCTTTTCTTGTTTTCAATTGGCAAGAGAATTTTACGGAAAAAAATCTGGGCATTTGGCTGCTCTAATTTTTCTATCGGCGCAAGCTATCATTTTGTCTAATCACGATGTTCGAACAGATGCTGTTTTAACTGGTGCAAGTATTTTTTCTATTTGGCAGCTGGTATTATATATTAAAAATAACCAAATTAAAAATGCCATTTTAGGGGCTATAGGACTAGGAGTAGCCTTTAGTACCAAAGGTCAATTGGCCATATTAATGATTGGCAGCTACCTGCTGTGTTATATTGCCTACACCAGAAAGTGGAACACTGTTTTGAATTGGAAAACCTTACTGGGTTTTATTGTGTTTCTATTGACTATTACCCCAATGCTTTATGCGTATTACACTCAATTTGATGCACATCCTGAAAAAATGATAAACGGGCAAACCAATGTTTCTGGTATAAAATTTATTTTATGGGACCAAAGTTTTAACCGCCTAACAGGTACTGGTTTCTCTAGTAACAATACCGATTATTTTTTCTTTTTTCACACCTTATTATGGGCCTTTTTACCATGGTCGTTAATTGCTTATTTTGGAATTTTTGGAAGAACCTATCAGTTTATCAAAACCAAATTTAAATTTCAAAATAATTTGGAGTTTCTAACCGTTGGTGGCTTTTGGCTTATTATGTTCATTATTAATACTTCCAAATCAAAACTACCTCATTATATGAACACCATGTTTCCGTTAATAGCCGTGTTATTAGCTGGATATTTGGTGTACTTGTACGATAAAAACAAATCGAAAGAACTGAGAATAATGCTAGTTATACAATATTTTGTAGTTACCATTGGCAGTATTCTCGCCATATTATTGCTTACCCAAGTATTTGGTTTACCACCAGCTACTTTAGGTATTATTTATATCGCATTATTTTTATTATTGCTTTATTTTGTCTTTAAAAAGGAGCAGCAGATAACTAAAATTATAATTATTTCTGTGCTGTTTTCTGTATTTCTTAATTTTGGATTGAATACCTCTTTTTACCCCAAATTACTAAAATACCAAGCAGGAATTGAAGTACTAGATATAATGCAAAAAAACAATATTGATGCAGATGATATTATTATGTTAAACAACTCTTATAGTTGGCCATTAATTTTTTATACAGAAACAGAAATCCCTAACATTGCGCCTTCTGAGTTAAATAACAATAAAGGAAAGTGGCTTTTTATTTATGATAAAGATATGGAGCAAATTACTGAGGACAAAGTTACATGGAAACGCGAATTTGAAATTCCCTATTATAGAGTTACCATGCTTTCTCTACCATTTTTAAATCCCAAAACAAGACCAGAAGCACTAAAAAAGGCCTATTTATTACAAATTGATTAATGGGTAGAATCTTTCAAATTTTCCCTTTTCTTGTAGTTTTTTAAATATTTTCCTTTTTTAGAATTTTTTGAAAAATTGCTAAAAATCAAAGGGAATCTTGTGTTTTTTCTAGCTTCTTCATTGGAATAACCTTCAAATTCTATTCTGTATAAGGCACTAAACAAAACGGCTCTACCAGTACCGTGATAACAATGAATTAAAACCGGATAATTTGATGAATCCTTCAATACTTCCACAAACTTATCTACGGTAGCGTCATCAGGAATTTGCAAAGATGGAATACTTACGTGCTTTACACCATCTACTTTTGCTAGAGCTTCTTCTTCTGCATCAATATCTGCCTGCTTTGCCGGATTTAATTTATCTTGAACATTTCCAATTCTTAAATCAATAACCGTTTTAATACCTTTTTCCTTTGCAAAATCACCTATTTTTTCTGGTGGTATTAAGGCAGAACTATATACTTTATCCTTGCTTATTTCGGTAAATCTATATTTAATATGCACTTCATAAATATAAACTCCTGCAAATATTACTACTAAGGCTAAGATAGTAATTACAATTTTTTTACGCATTTTTTAACTACTTAAAATGGTTATTCTTTATCTAATATTCAATACAGCTGCAAAGATAAGTTTAAATACTTAATTAATATAGAATAGGTTTGTATTCAAAAAAATATAATTTTTTTGTGTAATTTATCCTAACAATGCGCAGCACTACTGTAGATTTACTTTTGCTTTTTAATTGTTAATTACTTTTTTTTACATAAATTTGCAAACTGAATTTTTGGCGTCATGGCCGAGTGGCTAGGCAGTGGTCTGCAACACCATCTACAGCGGTTCGAATCCGCTTGACGCCTCTAAAAACCTCACTTATAATTATATTTAAGTGAGGTTTTTTTTGTTTTTTTTAACAGCCTTTCCTCCTATTTTTTGCATATTTGCATGGTTTATTTATTTTCTATGCGAGTTTACCCTATTGAAACAGGAAATTTTAAGTTAGATGGAGGTGCTATGTTTGGAGTGGTTCCTAAAGTAATTTGGCAAAAAACCAATCCTGCAGACCAAAATAATTTGATTGATATGAGCCTACGTTGTATGCTTATTGAAGATGGCAATAAATTGATTTTAATTGACTGTGGTACGGGTAGAAAACAATCCGATAAATTTTTTAGCTATTATTTCCCTTTCGGGGATGCTACTTTAGATAGCTCTTTGGCCAAATATGGTTTCCATAGAGATGATATTACCGACGTTTTTTTAACCCATTTACATTTTGACCATTGTGGGGGTGCCATCCAGTGGAATAAAGATAAAACAGGTTATGAACCTGCTTTTAAAAATGCGAAAATTTGGAGTAACAAAAATCATTGGCAATGGGCTACACAACCCAATTCTAGAGAAAAAGCCTCCTTTTTAAAAGAAAATATCAACCCTATTGAAGCCAACGGACAATTAAATTTTATAGAAACACCAACAAACAATTTTTTGCAAAATGCACCCTTAGGTTTTGATGTTTTATTTGTGAACGGACATACCGAAAAACAAATGATTCCGCATATAAATTACCAAGGTAAAAAACTGGTATTTGTTGCAGATTTATTACCTACAGTTGGGCATATCCCATTACCTTATGTTATGGGTTACGATACTAGACCTTTACTAACTTTAGATGAAAAATATGCCTTTTTAAACCAAGCGGTTGATCAGGATTTTTATTTGTTTTTAGAACACGATGCCTATCATGAAATTTGCACTGTAAAACATACAGAAAAAGGTGTACGTTTAGACCAAACATTTACATTTAACGAAATTTTTAACCCTTAATATATAATTAATTCAATAAACCAATAATGATGAATAATAAATTGATCTTAGGATTAGGTTTAGCTGTAGTATTATCAAGCTGTAGTTCTACAAAATCTATCCACAGTGTGGCAGTTCCAGAAGGATCTACTACTGCAGTAAATATTCCTGCAAAAAAAGGCGAAATGAGTAAGGAGGAAATAAGAAAATGGCCACATGCAGATTTAGCCACAGATTCTATTCCAGGTATGAGCTTGGCTAAAGCTTATGAATTTGTTGCCAACAAAAAAGCAACCACCGTAATTGTAGCTGTAATTGATTCTGGTATCGATAGAGAACATGAAGATTTAAAAGATGTGATCTGGGTAAACAGTGATGAAATTGCTGGAAATGGAATTGACGATGACAAAAATGGATATGTTGACGATATTTATGGATGGAATTTTTTAGGCGGTAAAGAGGGAGATGCAACTCCAGAACAACTTGAAGTTACAAGATTATATAAAAAATTAAGTGCTAAATACGATGGCAAATCAGAAAGTGATATTGCCGCTGCAGATAAAGAAGAATACGCACTTTATCAAAAAGTAAAAAAAGACTACGAAAAAAGAATTGCTGAAGTTACAAAGAACTATGAGTATTACAAAGGCTTAGAAACTATGTTAACTGACGCAGACAAAGCTGCTCAAGAAAAAACCGGTAAAAAAGACTATACAGCTGAAGATTTAAAAGCTTTACCGGCAGAAGAGCAAATTCCTTTATTGGTTAGAATTATGGAAGCGGGAAGTACCGTTACTGCACAATTAGAACAATTAAAAGGTGGGCTTGACTATTATAGCAAACAACTAAATGCAAACCTAAACCTTGATTTAAATGGTAGAGCTGCAAATGGTGATAATCCTTATGACATTAAAGATGTGCCTTACGGAAATGCCTTCACTATTGGTTCTATAGATGATGAAATGCATGGTACACATGTTGCTGGGATTGCCTTGGCTTCTAGAAATAACGGTATTGGTATGAATGGTGTTGCTCAAAATGCTAAATTATTATCAGTAAGAGCAGTTCCAGATGGTGATGAATATGACAAAGATGTTGCTTTGGCAATTCGTTATGCAGTTGATAATGGCGCAAAAGTAATCAATATGAGTTTTGGTAAAAGCTACTCTCCAAATCCAGAATGGGTATGGGATGCTTATAAATATGCTGAAAGTAAAGATGTATTATTGGTTCACGCTGCAGGTAACGACCATAAAAACATTGATAAAAGTGATAACTTTCCAACAGATACCCCAGACAAAGTAAATGAAATTGTTGGAAATATCATTACCGTTGGAGCAATGACACGTAATTATAACGAAGATTTGGTAGCTTCATTTTCTAACTATGGTAAGAATAATGTAGATATTTTTGCTCCAGGTTTAGAGATTTACTCTACTATTCCAAAAAATGAGTATAAATCTATACAAGGAACCTCTATGGCGGCTCCTGAAGTTGCTGGAGTTGCAGCGTTGGTTCGTTCCTATTACCCGCAATTATCTGCAAAACAAGTAAAACATATTCTTATGAACTCAGGTACTAAAGTGGATTTAGAAGTAAAATTACCTGGCGGTGAGGGTAAAAAAGTACCATTTAGCGACTTATCCGTTTCGGGTAGAGTATTAAATGCATACAATGCCTTAAAAATGGCAGATGCCATGGTGAATGGTAAATAATATAATTTGATTTTAATAAAAACTACAAAAGTGAACTTTTCCCTTTTGTAGTTTTTTTGCTTAACAACCAATAACAAACACAATGAAAAAAATAATTTTAGGTTTATTCTCCCTATTTGGAATAGCAAGTTTTGCACAAAGCAATATCTATTGGCAACAACATGTGGACTACACCATGGATATTGATATGGACGTGCACACTTTTAAATTTGAAGGAAAACAAAAGTTAGTATATACAAACAATTCACCAGATGTTTTAGACAAGGTATTTTACCACTTGCAATTGAACGCCTTTCAACCAGGAAGTCAAATGGATATGCGTTTGCAGCATATTGCAGATCCTGATGGTAGAATGGTTAACAAATCTGGAACCAAAGAAAACCCAATTATAGAAAGTAGAATCGCAAAATTACAACCTAATGAAATTGGCTATCAAAAAATAATTTCCTTAAAACAAGATGGAAAGCCTGTAAAATATGAGGTTTATGGTACTATTTTAAAAGTAATGTTAAACCAACCTATTTTGGCTGGTAAAAAAGTAACATTTGAAATGGAATTCGAGGCACAAGTACCATTGCAAATTAGAAGAAATGGCAGAAATAGTAAAGATAATGTGGCTTTATCTATGGCGCAATGGTATCCTAAATTGGCAGAGTATGACACGGAGGGATGGCAAGTCAATCAATATATTGCTCGTGAATTTTACGGGGTTTGGGGTGACTTTGATGTTACCATTCACATCGATAAAAATTATACCATTGGTGGCACCGGTTATTTACAAAACCCACAAGAAGTAGGTCATGGTTATGAAGACACTACTAAAAAATTACGCCTACCTAAAGGGGATAAATTGACTTGGCATTTTAAAGCACCAAATGTACACGATTTTACTTGGGCCGCAGATCCGGCGTATATACACGACACCAAAAAAGTGCCAAATGGCGCTACCCTACATTTTTTGTATAAAAACAACCCTGGTACTGTAGAGAACTGGAAAAAAATGCAAGAGGAAGCTGTAAAAACCATGCAATTTTACAACGAATATATCGGGCCATACCCATACAAACAATACTCTATAATCCAAGGTGGTGACGGTGGTATGGAATACGGCATGTCAACGCTAATTGCAGGAGGTTCAAAATTAGGTTCTCTGGTTGGAACGATGCGTCACGAAATGGGTCATGCTTGGTTTCAGTTTACCCTTGCCAATAATGAAATTAAACACGGTTGGATGGACGAAGGATTTACTTCTTATATCAGCTCTTTAGCTAAAGCAGCAGACAAAAATGACCCTGCTATTTTTGCAAGTTCTTACCGCAGGTATAATTATATTGTAAGCTCTGGTAAAGAAGAACCGTTAACTACTCAGGCAGATAGATTTGAAATTAATACGGCATACAGCATTGCCAGTTATACAAAAGGATCTATATTTTTATCACAATTAGGCTATGTAATTGGTCAAGAAAACCTACATAAAACCCTAAAAAAATATTATGCGGATTTTAAAATGAAACACCCAAACCCAAATGATATTAAGCGTACTGCTGAAAAAGTTTCTGGACTTGAGTTAAATTGGTATTTGAACGAATGGACAGAAACCACGCATACAATTGATTATGCAATTAGTAGTGTTACGGGCAAAGTCATAAACTTAGAAAGAATAGGAAGAATGCCAATGCCTATTGATCTTAGTGTAACTTATGTTGATGGAACTACAGAAGATTTTTACATTCCTTTAACCATGATGTACGGTACAAAACCCACAAAAGCTACAATAGTATCTTCATGGGATTGGGCAAATCCAAAATATACTTTAACCACCACAAAAGCGGTAAAAAAAGTAGAAATTGACCCTAGTAAATTAATGGCCGATATAGACCAAAATAATAATGTATTAGAAGTGAATTAAATTTCATTACTACCCGTAAAAAATCCCGCCAAAAGCGGGATTTTTTTATTACCAATATTTATCACAATTGATTTATTTCAATTTCTTTTTAACCGAAACTTCTTGGTAAGCTTCAATCACATCGCCAACTTGTATGTCGTTGTAATTTTTAACCTGCATACCACAATCATATCCTTTAGAAACTTCTTTGGCATCGTCTTTAAATCGTTTTAACGAAGCTAATTCTCCTGTATAAATAACTACATTGTCGCGTAGCAATCTAATTTTAGAATTTCTAAATATCTTACCATCTAACACCATACAACCTGCAATGGTTCCTACTTTAGAAATCTTATAGGTTTCTCTAATCTCTGCATTACCTGTAATCTCTTCTACAATTTCTGGAGATAACATTCCTTCCATTGCATCTTTAACATCATTAATTACGTTGTAAATAATAGAATAATTTCTAATATCTACCTCTTCTTTTTCTGCTACCTGACGAGCACTACCTGAAGGACGTACATTAAATCCGATAATAATCGCATCAGAAGCCGAAGCTAACAATACATCCGATTCGGTAATGGCACCAACTCCTTTGTGTATGATATTTACTTGTATCTCTTCCGTAGAAAGTTTTTGTAAAGAATCTGTCAATGCTTCTACAGATCCATCCACATCTCCTTTTAAAATCAAGTTCAACTCTTTAAATCCACCTAAAGCAATACGTCTACCAATTTCATCTAAAGTAATATGACGTTGCGTTCTTACCGACTGTTCACGACTTAATTGTGAACGTTTGGTAGCAATTTGTTTGGCCTCACGTTCATCTTCAAAAATCTTGAATTTATCTCCTGCTTGTGGAGCGCCATCCAAACCTAAAATAGATACTGGTGTAGAAGGACCCGCCTCTAAAACGTTATTACCACGTTCATCGTGCATCGCTTTTACTTTACCTGTATGGTGACCTGCTAAAATATAATCCCCAATTTTTAAAGTTCCTGCTTCTACTAAAATAGTAGATACATAACCTTTACCTTTATCTAATAAAGCTTCAATTACCGAACCTGTAGCATTCTTTTTAGGATTTGCTTTTAATTCTAATAATTCTGCTTCTAGCAATATTTTTTCTAAAATTTCTTTTACTCCTGTACCTTTTAGCGCGGATACATCTTGCGATTGAATTTTACCACCCCAATCTTCTACTAATAAATTCATTTGCGCCAATTCTTCTTTTACTCTGTCTGGATTGGCGTCTGGTTTATCAATCTTGTTAATTGCAAAGATAATAGGTACCCCTGCAGCCTGTGCATGGCTAATTGCTTCTTTGGTTTGTGGCATAATGGAATCATCAGCCGATATTACAATTACAGCAATATCAGTAACCTGTGTACCTCTGGCACGCATTGCAGTAAATGCTTCGTGACCTGGAGTATCTAAAAACGTAATTTTTTGTCCGTTATCTAACACTACAGAATAAGCACCTATATGTTGGGTAATTCCACCCGATTCACCTGCAATTACGTTGGTTTTTCTAATATAATCTAGCAAAGAAGTTTTACCGTGATCTACGTGACCCATTACGGTAACAATTGGCGCTCTAGGTACTAAATCTTCTGGAGCGTCTTCTACTTCTACCACATCTTCTTCCACTTCGGCATCTACAAACTCTACTTCATAGCCAAATTCTTCAGCAACTATGGTTAGTGTTTCTGCATCTAATCTTTGGTTCATAGAAATCATCATCCCTAAAGACATACATGCCGAAATAACTTGGGTTACAGAAACATCCATCATGGTAGCCACCTCATTTGCGGTTACAAATTCTGTAACTTTAATTAATTTGCTTTCTGCTTCTTGTTGTTCAAGATCTTTTTCCGTTTGTTGACGGTGTAAATCTCTTTTCTCTCTACGGTATTTTGCCCCTTTTCCTTTTTTAGATTTCCCTTGTAATTTTTCTAAGGTTTCTCTTACTTGTTTTTGTACTTCTTCTGCAGAAGGTTCTTCTTTAACCACAGGTTTTTTACCGCGTTGTGGTCCTCTTGCTCCACCTCTATCATTTCTAGA
Source organism: Bacteroidia bacterium (assembly GCA_030425715.1). Classification (GTDB taxonomy): domain Bacteria; phylum Bacteroidota; class Bacteroidia; order Flavobacteriales; family Flavobacteriaceae; genus Lutimonas. Next base: position 9,130 of record JAUIAA010000034.1, read on the forward strand.
TCTATTATCACCTGACCCTGCAGTTGGTTTAAAATCTGTTCGAGGTTTGTGAATTCTCTTGCGCTTTTTCTTCGCTCCAGCAGCATCTGTACTAGGTTTTTTCTCTTCAACCTTTTTCTTAGGCTTTTGAAATTGCGTTAAATCAATGGTTTGCCCAGTATTTTTTGGACCACTTAATTTTTGGTATTCTGTTTTAATGGTTTCAGGCCCTGTAGATTTCTCTTCTTCTTTTTCTTCTTCTTTTACAGGAGTAGGAGCTTTTTCAATTTTTGGCTTCGCAGCTACCTCTTCTTTTTTTGCAACAGGTTTTTCCTTGTCTTTCTCCTTCTTTTGCTCTATTTCAATTTTACCAACTTTTTTAATTCCAGGAAGTTTTACTTCTCCTTTTATTAATTCTGGTTCAGTTGGTGCAGGTTTTTCTTCTTTTTTAGGAGCTGGAGTTTCTTCAACTTCCGACTCTGGCTTCTTAGGTGAATCTATATCAATCTGGCCTACTTTTTTAGGGCCACTTAATTTTTCTCCTTCAGGTTTAAATATCTCTTTTTTTCTTGCCTCTTCTTCTAGTCGTTTCTTTTCCGCTTCGCGTTCTAAGGCCAAACGAATTTCTTCTTTCTCTTTGCGCTTTTCTTCACCAATTTCTTTGGAAGCAACTTTTTTACTTTTATCTGTTTCGAATTCATCAGATAATATGGTATAAATTTCTTGAGGCACTTTGGTTGTAGGGCGCGCATCAATCTCTATTCCTTTTGAAGATAAAAACTCAACAGCTCTATCTAAAGAAATATTAAATTCCCGTAAAACTTTATTAAATCGTTGTGGTTTGTATACAGCCATAAAATTATTTAATGTGAACCTCTAATTGTTTTAATTTATACTTAATACCTATTATGATTCGAATTCTTCTTTCAATATTCTTTGTACTTCAATAATGGTTTCTTCCTCTAAATCTGTTCTTTTAACTAAATCGCTAACCTCTAAATCTAGTACACTTCTTGCAGAATCTAAACCAATATTTTTAAACTCTTCAATAATCCATTCTTCTATTTCATCAGAAAATTCAGTCAATTCAACATCATCTTCTACGCCTTCTCTTTGCACATCAATCTCGTAACCGGTTAACTGACTAGCCAAACGGATATTCACCCCACCTTTACCAATGGCTTTCGAAACCTCTTCTGGCTTTAAAAAAACATCTACTCTTGGTTTTTGATCTTCAACCGCTTCATGAATTTTAATAGAAACAACTTTAGCAGGACTTAATGCTCTTGCGATAAAAATATTTTCGTTTTTGGTATAGTTTACCACATCAATATTTTCGTTTCCTAATTCGCGAACGATACCGTGAATTCTAGATCCTTTCATCCCTACACAGGCTCCAACTGGATCAATTCTATCATCGTAAGAATCTACCGCAACTTTTGCTTTCTCGCCAGGAATTCTTGCAACGCGCTCAATGGTAATTAAACCATCAAATACTTCTGGAATTTCTTGCTCGAACAATTTAACTAAAAATTCTGGAGAAGTTCTAGATAAAACTATCGATGGCTTATTTCCTTTTAGTTCAACCGATTTGATAATTCCTCTTACCGATTCTCCTTTACGGAAAAAATCAGAACGAATTTGCTCGCTTTTTGGCAATATCAATTCGTTACCATTATCATCTAATAAAATAACTGCATTGTGGCGTACATGGTGTACTTCAGCACTATACAGCTCTCCTTCTAACTCTTTGTATTGTTTAAAGATGTTGGTATTGTCATGCTCGTGAATTTTAGAAATTAAGTTTTGGCGCAATGCTAAAATTGCTCTTCTACCAAGGTCTATCAATTTCACTTCTTCAGAAGCTTCTTCGCCAACCTCAAAATCTGGTTCTATTTTTCTCGCTTCTGTTAAAGAAATTTCTTCATTTTCATCTTCTACTTCGCCGTCTTCTACAACAATTCTATTCCTCCAAATCTCTAAATCGCCTTTATCTGGGTTGATAATAATATCAAAATTATCATCCGACCCATATTTTCTTTTTAAAGCAGATCTAAACACCTCTTCTAAAATCGCCATTAGCGTTACTCTGTCAATACTTTTATCGTCTTTAAACTCTGAAAAAGACTCAATTAATGCGATATTTTCCATTACATTTTTATTAAAAAATAAGCTTCACTTTTACTTGTTTTATATCTTCAAACGGTA
>JAUIAA010000333.1 GCA_030425715.1 Bacteroidia bacterium
GGGCAAAAAAGTAGGAAATAAAGCGATGCTCTATGGTGCCATTGCAGGAACCATACCTGATTTGGATGTAATTTCAGGGTATTTTACAGATACAGTAAGTGCCTTAGCCATTCATCGTGGAATTACACATTCCATTCTATTTTCAATTATTTTTGGGGTTTTACTAGGTTGGTTGATCTCTTTATATGAAAAACAAGCCAGCTGGAAAGAATGGAGTGCTTTGATGTTCGCCTCTTTAGTTACACACCCTTTATTAGATGCCCATACCACATGGGGTACACAATTGTTTTGGCCTTTTGATTTAAGATTGGCCTATAAAAATATTTTTGTAATTGACCCTTTGTACACTTTACCTTTTTTATTTTTTGTTCTGGCTGCTCTTTTTTCGAAAAAAGGTTCTCGTAAAAGAAAAAAATACAATAATCTAGGATTAATAATTAGTAGCAGTTATATGCTAATTACCATTATTTTAAAAGGAATTTCTTACCATCAATTTAAAGATGCTTTGGCGAAACAAAATATAAAATATTCGCAAATAGAAACCAAACCCACCCCGTTTAACACTATACTTTGGACAGCCAATGTCAATACAGAAGCACATTATTTAATTGGTTATTATTCTTTTTTTGATACGCAACCCATCATATTTAGAGCTTACCCTAAAAACCATGAATTATTAGGAGACCTAAAAACCAACCCTAAAATAGAGCAACTTATTAAAATTTCTAAAGGTTGGTATACCATAAGCAAAAGAAACCACCAACTAATATTTAATGATTTAAGATTTGGTGTATTAGATATAGATGCAGATGCGGATAATTTTGCCTTTAGCTACTACCTCAAACTTAATAAAAATGATAACCATTTATTAGTAGAAGAAGTACCTAAAAGTAGGGCCGATGCCAAAAAAATAATGGGTAAGCTTTGGCAAAGAATATTAGGCAACTGATAAATATTTCTCTTTTATAGAAGCCTGAAAAAGTGTACTAATTATATGGTAACACTTTAATGTACTATAATACAATTTTTAAAGCTACCCATTGTTGTACTGCAACACTTTCGTGATGATGAATAAATACTTTTTGTGCCTCCAAATTTGCTTCAATCAACCAATAATAGCCTCTGAAATAGGTTTTTAAAACCTTTGCTTTTATTTTAGATTGTTTTACAATTTTAATTTGATGAGGGTATAACCATTGCTTTTTACCATTGATAACCATCTCGTTAACATCGTCAAACAAAGTGGCCACGTATTTGTTTTTTGGATTTTTATATAAATTTTCAGGGCTGTCATTGGCAATCACTTTATTGTTTTTGATTACAATCATTTTATCTGCAAAAGAAAGCGCATCATTACTGTCGTGTGTTGCAATAATACAGGCAATATTTTTTTCCTTTAAATAAGAAAACAACATCCTTCTTAAAGTATTTTTCTTGAAATTATCTATTTGAGAAAAAGGCTCGTCTAAAATTAACAACTTTGGTTCTTTGGCAAGTGCTCTAGCAATGGCAACTCGCTGCTGTTGACCTCCACTTAAGGTTTTTACTATTTCGTTAGAAAAATGGGTCATTTCAATTACCTTTAAAAGTTCTTGAGTTCTTTGCTCTGTCTCTTCTTGGTAAATTCTAGATAAATATTTAGAGATGTTATCAAACACAGTAGTTACTGGCATTAAATCTAAATCTTGGGCAACATACTTAAAGAATTTTACGCCAGGAATTAAATTATATGCAGGGCCTAGAAT
>JAUIAA010000035.1 GCA_030425715.1 Bacteroidia bacterium
GGCCACCGTCTGGACAAATGGATTTTCCCAAGAAATTTCGCAAATCAGCAGCTATGATACTTACATTGCCATCGAAGGGCCAAACTTGTACGCTACCCATGTTGAATATGGGGAAGGCACCAGACCTATAAAGGTTTACAAAAACAATACGCTATTTGAAACCATTGGAAGTCCTGAAGAAAACAACAAGGCTCCCAAGGGAATACAAGTCATTGATGGTCAAATACATATTTGTGGCCTTGAGGTAACCAACGGGACTCAATATGCCAAATATTGGGTAAACGGTGAGGAAACCCTTTTGAGTGAAGCGGGTCAACCTGCATCAGCCCAAGGCGCTTATGTCAAGGATGGGCATATCTATATTGCCGGAAGGGTTTATACCAACACACATAATGCCCTATATTGGGTTGATGGCAATACATATGATTTAACAGAGAACGTCTCTTCCAACACCTATGATATTTTTGTTGATGACAATAATGATGTTTATGTAGCTGGGCATATGGGTTCAGAGGCCACCATTTGGAAAAACACCGAGCTATTGTTTGATCTTGGCGATGACATCAATTCTACGGCTGCTCAATCTGTAATTGTTCATGACAATAAAGCGTATGCTACTGGAGTGGATTGGACCAATAATAAGGGCATGTTTTGGATTGACGGCCAATTAGTTAAACAATGGGATGGTTCAGGATATAGTGACATCACTATTCATGATGGATTTATTTATGTCGCTTCTAGCCAATACAATCCTCTTTTGGACAAGAGTTTTGCCACAGTTTGGAAAATAAGTCCTGAGGGAACCACTTTAGAAGAAATAGTTTACGAAGACCCACAAGGGGAGAGCACTTATGCTACATCTATCATAGTTAAATAACAACATAACGCTACATCTTAAAAATGGCCCTGCTTATAGGTGGGGCTTTTTTTATTTGCCTTGCTTGTATAATGGCACCGAGGAACAAGCCTCGCCGTACATCACACTCTTGGCCACTTGCTGTATTTTGGCCATGGCCATGATATAGGCATTTTCAGGGACGGGTTTGTTAGAGCACCCTTTAATAATCACAGGTTTACCTTCAAATTGAGATGCGTCCAAATCATCCAAAAGAGTTTGGTAGAGTGAGGTTTCCATGTCTTCCAAGGAACCTATAACTACTTTTTTGGCATAGGGATTCAATCGTGAGGCCACCAACATAAAAGCCCAACCAGGCACAATGGCATCCGTGGAACATTGTAGGGCCACAAAGGCATCTTGGTAGGAAGACCAATCGTGTCCCTCCACATGCATTCTGAATTCCTTCTCACGCAAAATAAAGCCTTCGTGCAACCAGTCTTTTATATCCAATACCTTTCTCTCTCCGGGTGGATACAGATCCTCCAGATCAAAAGTGACCAATTTGCTTTGGGCTACCCTATTTACAATTTCTTTTTCCATGCTGTCATTCCTGTGGAAGCAGGAATCTATTAATTTTAAGTTTGGATTCCGCATCAAGTGCAGAATGACATTCTTAAAGGAGCCCCAGTTCCAATTTAGCCTCCTCGCTCATTAATTCCTGGGTCCAAGGAGGATCAAAGGTCAGCTCAACCTCCACATCTTTCAATTCGTCCAAAGATTTCACTTTTTCCTCAACCTCGACGGGCAGTGTTTCCGCCACAGGACAGTTAGGCGATGTTAGGGTCATGAGTATCTTCACATCGTAGTCTTCGTTCACGAACACATCGTAAATCAAGCCTAATTCATAAATGTCAACTGGGATTTCAGGATCATAAATGGTCTTGAGTACCCTAACAATTTTTTCTCCCAAATCCTGTGTATCTATAGTGGTTTCTTCGCTCATTTTCTGCTATTTTAATTGTGTTTGATAGGCAACGGCATACAATTTCAGTTGCTTTACCATGCTCACCAAGCCATTGGCCCGTGTGGGTGATAGATGTTCCTTTAACCCAATTTCATCTATAAATGCTGTATCTGCATCAATAATGTCTTGGGGCTTTTGGTTACTGAACGCTCTGATCAAAATGGCAATGATTCCCTTGGTGATAATCGCATCACTATCTGCGGTAAACACCAGTTTGTCGTCATCCAGTTCTGCGTGTACCCAAACCTTACTTTGACAACCTTTTATTAAATTATCATCTACTTTGTATTGCTCATCAATTATGGGAAGGGACTTTCCTAGCTCAATCATGTACTCATAACGTTGCATCCAATCATCGAACATGGAGAACTCGTCTATGATCTCTTCCTGTATTTCTTGTATGGTCATGCTTTGGTTTTATTCAAAAATACAACTCGGCCAGTTGCTTATCAAGGATTTAAGATAAAGATAACTACTCTACTATTGTAGCATGCTTTTGGCCCTTTTCACCCCTTCTACCAATTTGTCCACTTCTTCTTTTGTATTGTAAAAGCTAAAGCTGGCTCTAACCGTTCCAGGTATTTTATAGAAATCCATAATAGGTTGTGCGCAATGGCGCCCCGTTCTAACCGCAATGCCTAACTTATCTAGGATGGTGCCAATGTCGTAAGGGTGTATGCCTTCAATATTGAAAGAAATGACCGATGTTTTATGCTTTGCCGTCCCATAAATTTTGAGTCCATCAATAGCAAGCAATTGCGCTGTGGCATATTGGATAAGTTCATCCTCGTATTGGGAAATCGCATCAAAACCAAGATGATTCATATAATCCAAGGCTGCCCCAAAAGCTATTCCGCCACAAATGTTAGGCGTACCCGCTTCAAATTTATGTGGAAGGCCAGCATAGGTCGTCTTTTCAAAAGTGACCTCTGCAATCATCTCACCACCTCCTTGATAAGGTGGTAATTTTTGTAACCATTCTTCTTTTCCATACAGCATTCCCACTCCCGTTGGACCACATAATTTATGTGATGAACATACATAAAAATCGCAGTTTAATGCTTGTAAATCTGGTTTAATATGCGGTGTTGCTTGAGCGCCATCAATTAAAACCGCAGCATTGACTACATGTGCTTTATCAATGATTTCTTGAATTGGATTGATGGTTCCTAAAGTGTTGGAAACATGGTTTACAAAAACTATTTTGGTTTTTGTATTTAGTAACTTATCATAAGTATCCATATCCAATTCTCCTTCTAAAGACATAGGAATTACTTTTAAAATCGCTCCTGTGCTTTCGCAAAGCATTTGCCAAGGCACAATATTACTATGGTGCTCTAGGGCAGAAACAATAATCTCATCGTCTTTTTTTAGCAAAGAGGTAAATCCGGTAGCAACCAAATTAATACCATGGGTAGTACCAGAGGTAAAAATTACTTCATGACTTTTGGCTATATTAAAATGGGTTTGTATTTTTTTTCGAGCATTTTCATAAGCCTCTGTAGCTTCCTGACTCAAAGTGTGTACGCCACGATGGATATTTGCATTGTAGTTACTGTAATAATCAACAATAGCATCTATAACTACTTTTGGTTTTTGGGTAGTTGCTGCATTGTCAAAATAGATAAGTGGATAACCGTTTACTTCTCGTTTTAATATGGGAAAATCTTCACGAATTTTTGCTACATCAAACATGTTTCTTCTTTAGAATGAATCTAAATACAAAAGTACAAAACTAAATTTTAGATGATTGCCATTAATTTGATAATTTCTCTATTTTTGTTTTTTAAGAATCTTTCCTTTATGAAAAAGCTTTTAAAGTATTTACTGATTGCCTTAGTAGTGGTTGTTGGTTATTTTTTATATACCAATTATGCTAGATTAAATATTATTACAGGTTTTGCTTCTAAAAATGTTGCTTCAGGTGTTTTTATTGCCAATAGAACTCAAGCATCTGTAGAACAAGGAGATAATGATTTTAGTCCGATAAATTTAGCAAAAAACCATGTAGATGTATCCAACAAAATAGTGACTTCGGATGTATTTGGTTTGATGGAAAGAAAGGCAATTTATGTAGAGGGTTTAGGCGCAATTTTAGTGAACGATTCCTACAATAATAACCATAAATTTATTATCCCCAACAGGGATAAAAGTCCAAAAGATTTACCTTTTCCATATGGTAATTTAGCACAAAAAGACACTGTTTTTACCAATGTAAATTATCAAGCTTTACAAAAAGCAATTGACAATGCTTTTGATAAGAATGGAGAAAAAGAAAAAAGAACTAGAACAGTTTTGGTAGTGTATAAAGACCAAATTATTGGCGAGAAATACGATGAAGGCTTTGACGCAAATACCAAAATGTTAGGTTGGTCTATGACCAAAAGTATTACGGCTACTATGTACGGTATTTTGCAAAAGCAAGGAAAGATAAATATTTTAGATAAAGTTGGCATTAAGGAGTGGGCAAATGATGAAAGAGCCAATATAACCTATAGCGATTTACTGCACATGAATAGCGGATTGGAATGGGTGGAAGATTACTACACCATGTCGGATGTTACCAAAATGTTGTTTTTAGATACCAACATGTCTAAAACACAAATGCGCAAGCCTAGTATTGGGAAACCCAATGAAAGTTGGAATTATTCTTCTGGAACTACCAATTTACTGGCTGGAATATTGCTAAAAAACCAGTTTACTTCGCAGCAAGAATACCTAGATTTTTGGTATGCAGAATTGATGGACAAAATTGGGATGCATAGTGCTATTATCGAATCAGATCTAGCAGGAAACTTGGTAGGATCTTCTTATGGTTGGGCAACAACTCGAGATTGGGCAAAATTTGGTTTGTTATATTTACACAAAGGGAATTGGAATGGAGAACAAATTATAGATTCCGCTTGGGTAGATTATGTAGCAACCCCAACCCATAATTCTGATGGAAGATATGGAGCACATTTTTGGTTAAATGCCAATGGGTTTTATCCAGATGTGCCAAAAGATTTGTTTTCTGCAAATGGATTTCAAGGACAAATGGTAGCCATCATACCCTCAAAAGAGTTGGTTATTGTAAGATTTGGATTGGTGGAAAATCCAGATTTTAGTTTTAATGATTTTTTAAAGGAAATTACAGAAAGTGTACAATAAATAATAAGTTCGCATGGGATTGAATTTAAAGCAAATAGAACGTGTAAAAACAATTTCAAAAAAAGATTTTATCCAAAATTATGTCAAACCACAAAAGCCTGTGGTGATAGAACATTTAATAGATGATTGGCCAGCATATAAAAAATGGAGCTTGGCCTATATGAAAGAGGTGGTGGGAGATAAAGTAGTGCCTTTATATGATGATCGACCTGTGGATTATAAAGACGGTTTTAACGAGGCACATGCCAATATGAAAATGAGTGATTATGTAGATCTATTGGAAAAAGAGCCAACCAAATATAGAATTTTTCTCTATAATATTTTAAAGGAGGTACCAAAACTACAGCAAGATTTTAAATTTCCAGATTTGGGTTTAGGTTTGTTAAAAAAATTACCCATGCTATTTTTTGGCGGTACAGATTCGTATACATTTATGCATTACGATATAGACTTGGCTAATATATTACACTTTCATTTTCATGGTAAAAAGGAATGTATTCTTTTTCCTTATGAAGAGAAAGAACACCTTTATAAAGTACCGTACTCGTTAATTACCCATGAGTCTATAGATTTTGCTAATCCAGATTTTGAAAAATGGCCAGCATTAAAAAACGCCAAAGGCTATATCACTAATTTGGAGCATGGCAATACTTTATATATGCCAGAAGGCTATTGGCATTATATGCGATATATTACTCCCGGATTTTCTATGAGCATGCGCGGATTGGCTCGAAACCCAAAACGACTTGGTCAAGCTATATATAATGTGTTTGTTATGCGTAATATTGACAACCTAATGCGTAGATTGCAAGGTCAAAAATGGATTGATAAAAAAAATGAACGCGCCATTGTAGAAACCAATAAAAAATTAGCTTAGATTCTTACAAATCCAAGCCTAACTCTACATCTAGTTTTTGGGCAATCAGTTTAATAATTCTCGATTTCAAACCGGGAATTTTTATTTTTTCTACCACTTCATTTCCAAAAGCAAATAATAATAATGCTTTGGCTTCTTTGGCAGGAATACCTCTAGATTGCAAGTAAAATAACGCATTTTTATCTAGCTGTCCAATGGTACAGCCATGCGAACATTTCACATCATCTGCAAAAATCTCTAATTGTGGCTTAGCATTGATAGCCGCTTTGTTTCCAATTAAAATATTATCGTTCTGTTGAAATGCATTGGTTTTTTGAGCCTCTTTGTTTACGATCACTTTACCATTAAAAACACCTGTAGCATTGTCGTCAAAAATACCTTTGTACAATTCATGACTTTCACAGTTTTCTTTTTTATGGTGAATTAAAGTATGGTTGTCTACATGTTGTTTTCCACCAATAATGGTAATTCCATTTAAATGGGAATCGATATACTGACCTTCATGGTAAAACTCTAGGTTATTTCTAGTTAATTTCCCTCCAAAAGAAAAAGTATTTACCGAAACAATACTATTGTCTTTTTGCTGTACATAAGTACTATCAATTAAAGAGGCATTTTCTCTATCGTTTTGAATTTTATAATGATCAACTATAGCTCTTTTATGTGCAAAAACTTCTGTTACTGCGTTTGTAAGAACCGTATTGTTACTTAAACTTTGGTGACGCTCATAAATTTGCACATGTGAATTTTCGCCAACTACGATTAAATTTCTAGGTTGTAATAAAATTTCTTTTTCACTACCTGTTGAAAAATAAACGATTTGAATTGGCTTAGAAAGTACCGTATTTTTAGGAATATTAATAAATGCACCTTCACTTGAAAATGCGGTATTTAACGAAGTTAAACTCTCCTCTTGATTTGCAATTTTACCAAAATAATGGTCTAATACCATTTTGTATTTCGGTCTTTTTAAAGCAGAAGAAATTAGGCAAATATCTGCTTCTTCGTGTGTGGTATTTGATAAAAAAGAACTGTAAGCACCATCGACAAATACAATTTTATACGATTCAATTTCATGCAAAAAATATTTTTTTACCTCATTCAATTCTACTGTAGCTTCCAATTTAGGAAAAACACTAAAATCATTTTTTAGCAAACTATTTAGCGAAGTGTATTTCCATTCTTCATTCTTTTTAGTAGGAAATCCTTTGGCTTCAAAATTGGCCATGGCTTTGCTTCTAATATCATGAATATTAGATTCTAAATCTACTTCTCCGTTATTTTCAAACGCCATAAAAGAGGCGACTAATTTTTCTTTTAAATCCATAATTTAATAGTTCAAAGTTTTAAAGTTTATAGTAGAAAAGTTAGGGGTAGTTGTAATTTAAAAGAAACAACTTTTAACTTTTCATTTGCAAAACTTTTCACTTATTTGACCCAATCGTATCCTTTTTCTTCTAATTCGTAAGCCAACTCTTTTCCTCCTGATTTTACAATTTTTCCATTGTGTAAAACATGCACAAAATCTGGCACAATATAATCTAATAACCTTTGGTAATGTGTAATTACAATTACGGCATTGTCTTTACTTCGTAATTTGTTTACACCATTGGCAACTATTTTTAAAGCGTCAATATCCAAACCAGAATCTGTTTCATCTAAAATAGCCAGCTTAGGCTCGAGCATAGCCATTTGAAAAATTTCGTTTCTTTTTTTCTCCCCACCAGAAAACCCTTCGTTTAACGATCTGGATAAAAATTTACTATCCATTTCTAATAAAGCCGATTTTTCACGAATCAACTTCAGCATATCTTTCGCAGGTAAATCTTCTAACCCTTTGGCTTTTCTTTTTTGATTGATAGCCGTTTTGATAAAATTGGTTGTTGAAACTCCTGGTATTTCTACGGGGTACTGAAAAGACATAAAGATACCTTCATGAGCTCTTTCGTCAGGAGCTAATTCTAAAATACTTTCATTGTCTAATAAAATATCACCACTATTTACTTCATAGGTTTCATTGCCTGCAATTACCGAAGATAAGGTGCTTTTACCCGATCCGTTTGGGCCCATAATAGCGTGTACTTCTCCTGCATTTACCTTTAAATCAATACCTTTTAGTATTTCTTTATCTTCTATTCCTGCGTGTAATTTTTTTATTTCTAACATATGTTAATTGTTTAATTTTTGATTAGAAAATTAGCTAATGTTTCTTCTTTTAGAAGTTCCAATAATTTTATTTGTAACCTTTGCAATAGCCGTCAATTGATTTTGAAGACTTAATGTGCTAGGGTAATTATCAGAGTGTTCGCATAGTTCTAACCAATAAAATGTTTCTTCTATTTCTTTAGCTGCAATTTTAAATTTATGGATAAAATCATTTTTACTTTCAGCATTTTGTGCTTCTCTTATATTTGCTCCAATTGAGGTTCCAGATTTTAATAACTGATTGGCAATGATATATTTTCTTTGCTCTTCTAATGTTTCGCAAAATTGGATAACTTCAATAGAAAATTCAAATGTTAATTGAACAATTATATTTTGATTTTTCTCCATTTGCTAATAACCCCATTTACAAATTATCACATTAACTAATCAGCACATTAACCTACCGATCCTTCCAAGGATATTTCTAATAATTTTTTGGCCTCCACGGCAAACTCCATAGGAAGTTTATTTAGCACCTCTTTACTAAAACCGTTTACAATTAAAGCAATAGCGCTCTCTGTATCTATTCCTCTTTGGTTGCAATAGAATAATTGGTCTTCGCCGATTTTACTCGTAGTGGCTTCATGCTCTATCTGTGCCGTTTTATTTTTAGCTTCGATATACGGAAAAGTATGTGCCCCACAGGCATTACCCATTAATAAGGAGTCACACTGTGAAAAATTCCGTGCATTTTCCGCTCTAGCGTTAACCTGTACCAAACCACGATAAGAGTTTTGCGATTTCCCTGCTGAGATTCCTTTAGAGATAATGGTACTTTTGGTGTTTTTACCTAAATGAATCATTTTAGTACCTGTATCTGCCTGTTGGTAATTGTTGGTTACCGCGATAGAATAGAATTCGCCAACAGAATTGTTGCCTTTTAAAATACAGCTTGGATATTTCCAAGTTACCGCACTACCAGTTTCTACTTGTGTCCATGAAATTTTTGAATTTTCATGACAAATACCACGTTTGGTTACAAAATTGTAAACTCCACCACTTCCTTCTGCATCGCCAGGAAACCAGTTTTGTACAGTAGAGTATTTTATTTCGGCATCGTCCATAGCAATCAATTCAACCACAGCAGCATGCAATTGATTTTCATCTCTTGCTGGTGCAGTACATCCTTCTAAATAACTTACATAACTACCTTTATCGGCAATTACTAAAGTGCGTTCAAATTGGCCTGTTCCTCCTTCGTTAATACGGAAGTAGGTTGATAATTCCATTGGGCATTTTACTCCTTTTGGAATATAGCAAAAAGATCCATCCGTAAAAACAGCCGAATTTAATGCTGCATAAAAATTATCGGTTTTAGGCACAATGGTGCCCATGTATTTTTTTACCAGTTCAGGATGCTTTTGTATGGCTTCGGATATAGGACAAAAAATAATGCCTTTTTCGGCTAAAGTGTTTTGAAATGTGGTAGCTACTGATACAGAATCCACCACAATATCCATAGCAACACCAGTTAATCTTTTTTGCTCGTTTATAGATATTCCTAATTTTTCAAAGGTTTTTAACAATTCAGGATCTACTTCATCTAAGCTATCTAATTCCTTTTTGGGTTTAGGCGCAGAGTAATAACTAATGTCTTGAAAATCTGGCTTTTGATAAGTTACGTTTGCCCATTCTGGCTCTTCCATGGTTTGCCAAATGCGAAAAGCTTCCAATCGCCAATCCGTCATCCATTCTGGCTCGTTCTTCTTTTTAGAAATGGCTCGAATCACCCCTTCATTAATACCTTTTGGAAACTTATCTGCCCCAAGGTCAGAATAAAATCCGTATTCGTATTCTTTCGTTTCTAATTCTTTCTTTAAATCGTCTTCGGTGTATTTCATCCTGTTTTAAAGTTGTAATGTTAAAAGTAAAAAAGTATTAACTATCTAGTTGTTTTAAATACTTAATCAATCCACTCAACATTTTTGAAATTTCAGATGCTTTTTTTAGCATCCCATCAAAATTTTCTTTGGTTATATATTTAATATCGTAGGCTAAGTAAAGTTGCGACCTAAATTCTCCAATAGATCCTTTAGCTATATACAAAAATCTTATAAATTCTTTATTTGTTTCTCTTTCAAATCCTTCAGCTATATTTGAGCTAACAGATATAATTGATCTTCGAATTTGATCACTTAATGCAAAATCATTTTTAAAATTCGCTTCCTTAGTTAGGGTGTAAATTTCAATATTTAATTCCCTAGCTTTTTGCCAAGCAATAATGTCTTCAAATGAATTAAACTTTGCCATTCTTCTTTTAACTTTAAACTTGAATAACTTTAAACTTAAAGTGAAAATGACTCCCCACACCCACAAGTTCTATTGGCATTCGGATTTTTAAATACAAAACCTGTTCCGTTTAACCCACCAGAATAATCTAGTGTTGTTCCTACTAAGTACAAAAAACTTTTTTTGTCGACTACAATTTTAATATTGTTATTTTCAAATACTTTATCGCTTTCTTTTTGCTCTTTGTCAAAATTCAATTCATACGACAGTCCAGAACAACCCCCACTTTTCACACCTACTCTAATAAAATCTATGGAGGCGTCAAATCCGTCTTCTTGCATAAGCTCTATGGCTTTTAGTTTTGCTTTTTCTGTTACTTGAATCATATAATTAGATTTATTCTAAATAACTGCAAAGATAGGCTAAATAAGTCAATCTAAAAACCATTTTGCGTGCAGAAATGCTTCTCCTTATTTCTGGGGAGTTTTATTTTTTAAGGATGCAATATATGGCTAAAAAGCTCGTTTCGGATATTAACAATTTACCCTAGTTATTAACATGATATTAACAAAAGTTAATTAAATGTTAAAATTATTGATTTTAAATTGTTGATTTTAAATAAGTTGAATCAATTAATATGAAAACCGGCCATTCCCCAATCGGTTATTTTTTTCGTAAAGGATGAAAAATATCCCTGTTAAATTGCTATAAAAGTGACTTAACAGGTATGGCATGTTTTAACAAAACAATAACAAAAAAGAAGAATTGTATGAACAATTTAACTAAATCCCTCAATCAGAAGTTACAGTTTAGCACAAATTGTAAACAAAGGTTAAAAACAAACTTATTGCCCAAATTAGTAGC
>JAUIAA010000334.1 GCA_030425715.1 Bacteroidia bacterium
GCTGCTATTTTAAAAAAAGGAGGAAATGCCTTTGATGCCATGATTGCAACTGATTTGGCATTGGCCGTTGCTTATCCAGTTGCGGGAAATATTGGCGGTGGTGGATTTACCGTTTTTAGAAAAAATAATGGAGAAGTTGGTTCATTTGATTATAGAGAAAAAGCTCCTTTAGCCGCAACAAGAAATATGTATTTAGACCAAAATGGAGAAGTAATCCCAGATATAAGTACATTAGGAGCATTAGCTATAGGTGTTCCAGGAACTATTGCTGGCTTGTTTAAAATTCACGAAGAACATGCAACATTTCCGTTTAAGGATCTTATTCAGCCAGCCATTGATTTGGCAAAAAAAGGTGTAGTGGTTACTGAAAAGCAAGCAAATTATTTAAACTACTACAGACAGCTATTCGAAAAAGCCAATCAAAAAATCATTTTTTTAGACAAAGAATGGAAAACGGGAGATACCATTAAACATTTAAAATTGGCAGAAACTTTAGAGCGTATACGCGATAATGGGAGAGAGGAGTTTTATCATGGAAAAACAGCTAATTTATTGGTAGATTATGTGCAGAACTTAGGCGGAATCATCACCAAAGAAGATTTGTCTAAATACGAAGCTAAAAGTAGAGAACCTATCGTATTTAATTATAAAAACAATAAAATTATTTCCATGCCACCTCCATCAAGTGGGGGCGTTTGCTTGGCGCAGATTTTAAAAAGTATTGCACCTTTTGATATTGCCCAATACAAACACAATTCACTGGAATATATCCAATTGCTCACCGAAGCAGAAAGAAGAGTTTATGCAGATAGAGCCTATTTTTTGGGAGATCCAGATTTTAATACTATTCCCTTAAAGGAATTAATTTCTGAGGACTATAATAATAACAGAATGGCTAATTTTTCATGGGAACAAGCAACTTCCTCTTCTGAAGTTTTTCATGGAAATATTGAGATTATCGAAAGCGACCAAACCACACATTATTCCATTGTAGATCAGTACGGTAACGCAGTAGCGGTAACCAATACTTTAAATGGTGGTTTTGGCTCTAAAGTATATGTAGAAGAGGGTGGTTTTTTTCTGAACAATGAAATGGATGATTTGAGCGCAAAGCCAGGTAGCCCAAATATGTTTGGATTGGTTGGTGTTGAGGCCAATGCCATTGAGCCAGAAAAACGCATGTTGAGCTCAATGACTCCAACTATTGTAGAGCAGAATGGTAAATTGAAAATGGTAGTAGGTACCCCTGGAGGTTCTACCATTATTACTTCGGTGGTGCAAAATATATTAAATGTTTTAGAATTTGATATGGGAATGCAAGAATCGGTATCAAAACCAAGATTTCACCACCAATGGTTGCCAGACGAAATTAAATTTGAAACTGTTTTTGATACTACAAATTTTGAAAAATTAAGGGCAAAAGGCTATACCATAAACCAAAGTGATGCTAGAATTATTGGTAAAGTGGATGCCATTTTGGTTTTACCAAATGGAAAATTAGAAGGCGGGGCAGACCCTAGAGGGGATGACTCTGCTGTTGGTTTTTAAATATAAAAAAGATGCGTAAAAAAGGAAAACATACCGTTTGTATACATGAAGGAGAAATAAAAGACACACAATTTGGTGGAGCGGTTTCACCAATTTATATGGCAAGTTCGTATCCATTTTTAAATGTGGAGCAAAAAAGGTATCCACGTTATTTCAATACACCAAATCAGGAGGTAATTGC
>JAUIAA010000036.1 GCA_030425715.1 Bacteroidia bacterium
TGATGAGTACAAGGTTCTAAATTAATATAAATTGTAGAATTACTGAAATCATAGTTTCTTCTTTCCTCGTCACTAAGTTCTCTAACTGTTGAACCCTTTATCTCCCCAAAATTGGACCCTTTAATGGCACTAGAAATAGAGTTAATTATAGATTTATTTACATCTTTAATTTCGTCTTCAGAAAGCAAAGCTGTAGCACTAGCAAAGCTACTACTAGTAGTAGCGTTACCTATAGCTTCTAAAGTTCTATTTAAAGTCTTAGCTTCTGTTACTAGCTTTTTAATAAAATCAAACGCTTCTTTTAAAAGATCCACGCCAAAAACTTGACCAATAATTTGAGATATAGCAGTAATTATACCTACTATACCAAGAAATCTACTGGCTAAAATACCTACTTGAGTAGCAAAAGCCGCGACATTAGTTGTTACTTTTTTGAAATTGTTAGCAAATCTAACAGTTCTAGTATTTATACCATCTAATTTAGGACCTGTTTCTTCAATTATTTTACTTATATTTTGCTGTCTAATTTTAGCTACTTCTAATTGTTCAGCTATTCTTTTATTAGTTTTAGATTTTTCTTTTAAAACAGGAATTTGACTTTCTAATAAAGCTTTTTCTTGTTTTAATATGCTTAATTGTTCTACAGCTTGAGCCGCATCAAGATTACCAGATTGTAAAGCTTTAACAGCATTGAAAGCTGCTCCACTACTACCTTTGGCTACTAATTTTCCTTTTCCTTTGGTAACAATATCGGTTGCTTTGTACTGGTCACCAAAAGCATGACGACCTATACAGATTGGTTTAGTCCAACCTTGAACGTATCGAGGTACGTTTTTCATGATAATGGGTTCTCTAAAAATAGTTCCACCTACAATATTTCTAATGGTTCCATTAGGAGAGCGGTACATTTTTTTTAGGCCAAACTCCTCAACTCTATCTTCATCTGGCGTAATTGTTGCACATTTGATACCAACGTTGTATTTTTTAATAGCTTCTGCGGCATCTACTGTAACTTGATCATTAGTTTCGTCTCTGTATTCAATTCCTAAGTCATAATATTTAATGTCAAGGTCAAGGTATGGAAGTATCAATTGGTCTTTAATAAATTTCCATATGATTCTTGTCATTTCATCACCATCTATTTCAACTACAGGATTTGCAACTTTAATTTTTGTCATTTTTATTATTTTTTTTAATCGATGCAAATATACTAAACGTTACTAAAGTATACTTGCATAATTTACATAAAATCTAATTTTTTATTGCTAAATGTGGAGTGGAGCAAAATAAAAAAAGCCATACCACAAAATTTTGTGACATGGCTTTTAAAATTCGCTTACGCAACATTTAATGGTAAAATTAAAATTGCATTTTGCATATTAAAATAGGTACTTTTAATGTTAGTGTGTCATTAAATAAAGCTATTTTAATTGATGTTTTTTTACTGTAACATTCAAGTAATAGTGTGCTAAACACCCTATATATTGTATCATAAAAAAACGCTGCAGGTTCAAGAAACGTTTTCATAACAGTTGGGGATGTTTCTATGTACTAGCAGTTTACCAAATTTAAACGAAGCAAATGGAGGATTGTAAAAATACATCTAGTTTTTGCAAACAGTATATTAACAAGAGTTATTAACAAATGTTAATAACATGGGCTAAAAAGAACAATATCCATAACTTCGATTGCTCGCTGTTATGGATATTGACCGAAATCATTGACAAACTTACTAATAGTTGGACTACATTTTGTGTTATGCGAACATAACCATTTGTCTAATCTTTCTTACCAACACTCTTTCTTCATCAAATAAAATTTTAAAAACCTAAATTTTTACAATTTCAAATAACTTTAAAAAAGCATTAATTTCATAACTTACCTCCTGAAAATATTTTCAATATTCATGCTAAATACCTATCTATTCTGTAAGCAGAGACTAGTTACACGCTAAAGATTGCTCTCTAACTAAAACCCAAACAAACGCCCATTTCCACTTCTTGCGAATCAACTTTCGCCTTTTCACATTTCATAAAAATGTCTTTGACCTTGAATTCTTATCCAAAAGTAAAAATAAATGCTTGTTTTATATAAAAAACAATGGCTTAGTTTTAAACAAGATATGCCCAGTACTTTTGAACAATTGTGAATAAAAAAAGCCCTTGCTAATTAAACAAGGGCTTTTAGATGATAAATCTAAGGGAAAACTATCTTCTTCTCTCTTTGATTTGTGCTTTTTTACCAGTCAATTCTCTAAAATAGAAAATTCTAGCTCTTCTAACTTTACCTCTTTTATTTACTTCAATTTTTTGAATAGCAGGTAAGTTTATTGGGAAGATACGCTCTACACCAATAGTTCCAGACATTTTTCTAATAGTAAAAGTTTCAGAACTTCCACTACCACGTCTTTGAATTACTACTCCTCTAAAAAACTGAGTTCTTGTTTTTACACCTTCTTTAATTTCGAAATAAACAGTAATTGTGTCTCCAGCTGCAAATTCAGGTAGGTCATTTCTGCTTACAAACTCGTCTTGTACAAATTTTACTAAACTTTCCATTGTTTTATTTTAAATAACGGTTTTCTAAAAGTAACATTCACGATTTTCGTCAGAGGTTAATTTTGAGGATGCAAAAATAGAAAAAAGTTTTAAATTAAAACAACGCAATTCAGTTTTTTTAATGATTATTTTTATCGTCTAAATTGCTTTAAAACCGAATGTTAGCATACAATCCCACTTTTTGATTTGAAAAAGTTGGACTAAGAAGCGTACTTATTTTTTTGTTTAAAAAAGGATTCCAGTTTTTAAGTGGCTCAAATCGGTAAACTAAATCGGTAACTAAAATTCCAATTCCAGCGCCAACCAAAACATCCGACACCCAATGCTCATTGTTTAAAACACGCAATACTCCTGTGGTGGTTGCAAAAAGGTATCCGCTATAAGCGAGAAAAGTATTGGTATCTTTAAACTCGTGATGCAAAACAGTTGCCATTACAAAAGCGTTAGAAGTATGACCAGAAGGAAAGCTATGATTGTCTTTGCCATTGGGTCTTTCTTCTTTGAAGGTATATTTTAATCCTAGTGTGATGAGGCTATTTGTTAAGCCTGCAATGGCTAAATATTTGGTTTGCGTAAATGGATCGTTTTTACTTTTTACATGAAAAAGATCGGCAGTATACATCGTTATGGCAGGAACAAATAATAAATAATTGTCTGCATTGCTATGAAAATCAGGGAATTGATTTTGAATATTTTCTTGTAAATGTACCTTTCCAATGTCGCCTGTTGTATAGTTCACTACCAATCCGGCACCAATTAATGAAAAGGGTACGATTGATTTTTTTAAAAAAGAAGTCCTGTTTTTTTGTGTAGTGCTAGCTATTGAGTCTTTTTGACCGTAAAGTAAAATAGAAGAAACTAAAGTAAAAAAAAGAAATAGCTTTTTCATAAACTAGTCTTCAGGTGTATATAAATCTGGGCGTATCGCTTTGGTTCTTTCTATTGCTTTTTCATGTCGCCATGCTTCAATTTTAGGAAAATCACCAGACAATAATACTTTTGGTACTTCAATGCCTTGGTAATTTGCAGGGCGTGTATATACAGGCGGGGCAAGTAAGTTGTCTTGAAAAGAATCGGTTAACGCAGAGGTTTCATCTCCCAGTACACCAGGGATTAACCTAATAACAGCATCGCATAAAACTGCTGCAGCGAGCTCACCACCAGACAAAACATAATCGCCAATTGAAATTTCTTGGGTAATAAATTGGTCTCTTATCCTTTGGTCTACTCCTTTATAATGTCCTGTTAAAATGATAATATTTTTTAGACTAGATATTTGATTGGCGGTAGATTGGTTTAGGGTTTTTGCGTCTGGTGTCATATAAATTATTTCGTCATATTCTCTTTCAGCCATCAATTCAGAAATCAATTTATCTACAGGCTCTATCATTAAAACCATACCAGCTCCACCACCAAATTGATAATCATCAATCTTGCCATATTTGTTTAGAGCATAATCTCTTAAATTGTGAAAATAAACTTCAACCAACCCTTTATTCTGGGCACGTTTTAAGATGGAGTGCTCAAACGGACTTTTAATTAATTCTGGTGAAACGGTAATGATATCAATTCGCATATAGCAAAGATAGATTAAATTGTAAATGTAATGGTTTAATTTTTTTGGGCTCTTATCATTCTGTCTGCCCCAAAAACATCTTTTTTTAAAGTAATGTTTTCAAGCCCATTATTTTGTAGAAGCTCTATAGTTTCTTTTCCTAAATATTCATTGATTTCCAAATAGAGCCAACCCTTATTTTTTAATTTTTGCTGGGCAAACTGGGCAATTTTAGCATAAAAAATAAGAGGTTCTTTATCTTTAACAAATAAAGCCAAGTGCGGTTCATAATTTAAAACATTATTTTTCATATGTTTTTTTTCTAAATTTCTTACATAGGGTGGGTTGCTAACAATAATGTCAAAACCATCAATTTCTATATGCTCCGTTAATATATCTTTTTCTAAAAATTGGATAATGACATGATTTTGCTTTGTATTTTTTTTAGCTATCTCTAATGCTTTTTTCGAAATATCTAAAGCGTATACATGTGATGATTTTATATCATTTGCCAATGAAATTGCGATGCAGCCACTACCCGTACCAATATCTAAAATTTTAAGTTTTCCCTTGTTTTCTATAGTGTCTTTAATAATCCAATCTACCAATTCCTCGGTTTCTGGACGAGGAATGAGTACGTTTTGGTTTACATTTAATGTTAATCCATAAAATTCGGTATGACCTATAATATATTGTATAGGCTCCTCTTGCTGTAGTTGCTCTATTGCTTTTTCAAATTTCTCAAATTCAGGTTTACTTAAAGTAGCATTAGGTTTTAATAAAAAACCTACCTTAGTTACATTTAAAAAATGCTGGCACAATACATAAAAAAAACTCTCAATTTCCTTTTGGGGATAAATGTTTTTTACATGATTTGTAAAATGCTTTTTTAGTTGTAAGTAATTCATAGTGAATATTTTAAACAAAATTACTTTCAGCAAAGTTATCCTGGTTTAAATCTTTTAACAACCAAACATTGCAGGCATAATGGTTGGTGTTGCCCAATGGTGCATCTAACAACTCAAATCCGTTTTTTTGATAGAGATTGATGGCTTCTTTCATTTGAGGAAAGGTTTCTATAGAGCAATATTGGTATTTAGATTTTATCGCAAAATCGATGCATTTAAAAATTAACTCTTTGCCAATTTTTTTACCTCTCGCCTCTGGTCTCATGTACATTTTTTGTAGTTCGCAATAGTTAGATGCTGCATTTTGCAACTGTTTAATACCGCACCCAGCAACTAATTTATTGTTTAATAGTGCAACGTAGTACATTGATCTTTCTTCTTGGTAGGCTTCAAACATGGCCTGCGTTTCGTTATCGTAATAGGCAGTTCCTTTTAAGGCAGCATTATATTCTTTTAAGTTAGATTTTATAATGCTACAAACCTCAGCATTATCTGATTTTACAATAGGGCGGATTTGTAAATTACTTTTCATGGTATTGCAAAAATAACTTTTCGGATTTTAATTTTAATCGTTAATCTTTTTTAATTTCGTAAAAAATCAAAAGACTTGCGTATTCACGAAATGTACATGGAAAGATGCCTAGAACTAGCAAAAAATGGTCTTGGTACAACCTATCCCAATCCATTGGTTGGGAGTGTAATAGTGCATGATAACAAGATTATTGGAGAAGGTTGGCATTTTAAAGCTGGAGAAGCTCATGCAGAGGTAAACGCGATAAACTCGGTTAAAAACAAAGCTCTTTTAAGTAAATCTACTTTGTATGTTAATTTAGAACCTTGTTCTCATTTTGGAAAAACACCACCATGCGCAAACTTAATTACAGATTCAAAAATTAAGAATGTTGTAATCGGTTCCTTGGATACAAATAGCGCAGTAAATGGAAAAGGGGTGTCGCATTTACAGCAGCACGGTTGTAATGTTACTGTTGGGGTTTTAGAAGCGGAGTGTAAAGCATTGAATAAGCGTTTTTTTACCTTTCATCAAAAACAAAGACCATATATTATATTAAAATGGGCAGAAACCATAGATGGTTTTATCGCACCATTGCATAAGGAGCGAATAAAGGTGGCTCCTGTATGGATTTCTAATTCTAAATCATTACAATTGGTGCACCAATGGCGAGCAGAAGAACAAGCTATTTTTGTGGGCACAAATACAGTGCTTAGCGATAATCCCAAGTTAAATACGAGAAATTTCTTAGGAAATTCTCCTATAAGAGTTGTGATTGACAATGCTTTTCGTATACCAAAAAACAGTAATGTTTTAGATGGTACGCAACTTACAATAGTTTTTACCTCTCAAGATGTGAAGCAAATCAAGAATGTAATATTTGTGCAAATCGATTTTCAAAAAAATATAATACCACAAATTTGTAATGAATTGTATGGTAGAAATATTCAATCCATTATTATTGAAGGTGGAGCTCACACTTTGCAGCAATTTATAGATAGTGATTTATGGGATGAAGCAAGAATTTTTATAGGGGAAATTAATTTTAAGACGGGAATACAAGCTCCAAATATAAAAGGTAAACTGGTTAAAAAACAACAGATACAAGATAATGAACTTCGTATTTTAAGCCATGATTAAAAATATAATATTTGATTTAGGAGATGTATTTATTGATTTGGATTACAGTGTTTTAAATACCGAATTAAAACAATTAAGTAAATCGAAAAATGGTGAATATGTAAAACTTGGTAAGCAATTTGAAGTGGGAGCGATTAGTAAATTGCAATTCTTGACTTTTTTTACCGGGCAATACCCAAATAAGTCAAAGCAAGATTTGATAGATTTATGGAACACAATGATAGCTAAATTTCCACTATATAGGCTGGAATTTTTAGAACGAATAAGTAGCGATTATAATACAATATTGTTAAGCAATACCAACCCAATTCATATTGATTATTTTAAAAATTTAGTTGGTAACGATATTTACCAGCGTTTTGTAAATTGTTTTGATAAGGTGTATTATTCGCATGAAATAAAAATGAGAAAACCAAATGTCGAAATTTTTCGGTTTGTGTTGTTAAAGAATAATTGGGCTGCAGAAGAAACTTTATTTGTAGATGATAATGTAGATAATATTAATGCTGCAAGTCAATTAGGTTTGAAAACTTGGCGCTTAAAAGTTGGTGAAGAGGAAGTTACAGACTTATTTCAAAAGAAAATTATTTAAAATTGCTAGCATCTGATCTATATAAAACCATTGATAAGCCAAGTTCTGAAGTGTTATTTAAAGACAAAGGGAGTAAGTTCTTTGGTTATGCTTTTCCGGTAAACTCTGAAGAGGAAGCAATACAAATTATAACAGATTTAAAGGTAAAACACCATAAGGCAAGACATTGGTGCTATGCCTATAAAATAGGGGTGGAGAGTGAGAGTTATAGAGTAAATGATGATGGTGAACCTAATAATAGTGCTGGTCAACCCATTTATGGACAAATTTTATCTTTTGAGGTTACAAATATCTTAGTGGTAGTGGTTCGCTATTTTGGAGGTGTAAAATTGGGAGTGGGAGGTTTGATTAATGCGTACAAAACTGCTGCAAAATTGGCTTTAGAGAATGCTAGAATTGTTGAAAAAACACTGCAAATTGAATTCCAATTAACTTTTAGCTACGAAAATATGAACAAGGTAATGCGACTGATTAAAGAAAGAGGTTTGGAAATTAAAAATCAACAAATGGAATTGGAATGTGTGTTGCAAATTTTAGTGCGAAAAAGTGAAGCGGAAAATATAAAAAATGCGTTCGAAAATTTAAGGTGTTTGGCTATTGAAAAAATTAATTAAATTTTACGTAAATTTTTTCTAACAATTCTAGAGGTGCTTTTGTGGGTTTGTTTTTTTTCATATCAATAAAAACCAAACTAGTAAAACCAGTTGTTAAAAGTTCTTTTTGTGCATTATAAATCTCAAAATCAAAACCTATTTTCACCAAAGGTTTATTTTTGCAAATGGTAACTACGGTTAGTAAATCATCATATTTTGCTGGCTTTAAATAATTTATATTTAGATTTAATACAGGTAGCATTATGCCCGATGCTTCTAAACTTTTATAACTAAAACCGAGAGCTCTTAGCCATTCTACTCTGCCTACTTCAAAATATTGAGCGTAATTTCCGTAGTAAACATACCCCATTTGGTCTGTTTCTCCATACCTCACCCTTATTTTTGTTTCGTTTCTAATCATTTTTTTGTAATTTGCATGCGAGGCAGTTTACATAAAAAATAATTAATAATCAATAGGAAAAATATTTTTTTATACTAAACTTTATTCACAAATTTGTAGATGTAATAGGGCAACCTATTTTGCTATATTATAAGGGAACATTACTAATTCAAAACTTTAAATCTATAATGACTAAAACATCCTCCACTGTATGGAATAATTGCCTGCTGTTTATTAAGGATAATATCAAACCACAAGCTTATAAAACTTGGTTCGAACCTATTAAACCCATGAAATTATCAGGAGACATATTAACTATACAGGTGCCAAGTAAATTCTTTTTTGAATGGTTGGAGGAGCATTACATAAAATTATTAAGAGTTGCTTTGGTTAGAGAGTTGGGCGAAAATGCAAAGTTGGTGTATGATGTAAAGATGGAAAACACTTATAGCAATAAAAAACCACATACTGTTAAATTTCCAAGTTCTAACAGAAAACCTTTCAATTCTCAAGGAGTAACGGTTCCTTTAGAAATTGATAAAAGAGAATTAAAAAATCCATTTGTGATTCCAGGAATTCAAAAAGTAAAAATTGAATCACAATTAAATCCAAATTATAATTTCGAAAATTTTATTGAAGGAGATTCTAACCGATTGGCAAGATCAGCAAGTATGGCTGTGGCAAATAAACCAGGTGGAACTTCTTTCAACCCTTTACTGATTTACGGTGGAGTAGGCTTAGGAAAGACGCATTTAGGGCAAGCCATTGGTGTGCAAATAAAAGAACGCTATCCTGAAAAAACGGTTTTATATATTTCTGCAGAAAAATTTACCCAACAGTTTATTGATTCGGTAAAAGGAAACACCAGAAATGATTTTATTCATTTTTACCAAATGATTGATGTACTTATTGTAGATGATGTACAATTTTTGTCTGGAAAATCTGGTACACAAGATGTGTTCTTCCATATTTTCAATCATTTACATCAAAACGGTAAACAAGTAATTTTAACATCCGATAAGGCACCTGTAGATATGCAAGACATTGAGCAACGTTTGTTGTCAAGGTTTAAATGGGGCTTGTCAGCCGAATTAATGGCACCAGATTATGAAACCAGAATTTCTATTCTAGAAAGTAAAATGTTTAGAGATGGTGTGGAGATTCCGAATGAAATAGTGGAATATATCGCCAAAAATATCAAGACCAATGTAAGAGAATTAGAAGGGGTATTGATTTCTTTAATTGCACAAGCATCGTTTAATAGAAAAGAATTTACGCTTTCGCTTACCAAACAAATTGTTGATAAATTTGTAAAGAATACCAAAAAAGAAGTTTCTATAGATTATATCCAAAAAGTAGTATCGAAGTACTTTGAAATGGATGTTACTACATTACAATCTAAAACGAGAAAACGCCATATCGTACAAGCAAGACAATTGGCAATGTTCTTTTCTAAACGAATGACCAAAGCTTCTTTAGCAAGTATTGGTTCACAAATTGGAAATAGAGACCACGCTACTGTGCTACATGCTTGTAAAACGGTAGATAATCTTACCGAAACTGATAAGCAGTTTAGAAAATATGTAGACGAGCTAACCAAAAAACTTACCTTTTAAATTATAACTTCCCATGCGTATTTTAATGGTCTGTCTAGGGAATATTTGTAGATCACCATTAGCTGAAGGAATATTAAAATCAAAAACAAACACTGATATATTTATAGATTCTGCTGGAACAGGGGGGTGGCATGTAGGGCAGTTACCCGACGCTCGTTCGATAGAAGTGGCTCAAAAACACGGGTTGGATATTACAGACCAGCGTTGTAGAAAATTTAATACTGAGGATTTTGACAATTTTGATATCATTTATGCCATGGATCAATATAATTATAGAGATCTTTTGAGTTTGGCTAGGAGTGCACAAGACAAGCAAAAAATTAAGTTGATTTTAAAAGAATCTGGAGCGAGCCATTTAGATGTTCCGGATCCTTACCACGATTCAAAACTAGGTTTTGAAAATGTTTTTCAAATGCTAGATAAAGCATGTGATGTAATTGCCAATAAAATTAATAGCAATGAACTCTAAACTAGGTAAATTGTATTTAATACCAACCACTTTAGGAGAGAATGAACCTTTAGAAGTGTTGCCAATATCAGTTAAAAAGGTAGTAGAGGAGGTAAATCATTTTATTGTGGAAAATAAAAAATCAGCAAGACGATTTATCAAAAAAATTACCCCAAGAAAATCACAACCTGCTTTAGTTATTTCTGTATTGGATAAATTTACCTCAGAAATTGAATCCAAATCCTACCTAGATGTCTGCCTAGAAGGTATAGATGTGGGATTGTTATCGGAAGCTGGAGTTCCGGCTATTGCTGATCCTGGAGCCAATATTGTAATGCTAGCACATCAAAAAAATATTAAAGTTGTTCCTTTGGTAGGACCATCTTCTATAGTTTTGGCAATGATGAGCTCTGGATTAAATGGGCAAAATTTTGCTTTTAATGGCTATATTCCAATTGATAAAGACCAAAGAAAGAAAGCAATTAAAGAGTTAGAGAAAACATCTAAAACTAAAAATCAATCTCAAATATTTATTGAAACACCCTACCGTAATCAGAAATTGTTATCCGATTTAAAATCCTTTTTAACACCTTCTACATTGCTTTGTGTTGCTGTAGATATTACTTTACCTACCGAATATATCAAAACACTTACAGTAGCAGCGTGGAAAAGTGAAAATGTAGACTTACAAAAAAGGCCTTGTATTTTTATAATTCACAAGTTTTAAAAGCAAAATTATAAACTAGCATTTTTTATGGGTTTGATAAACGAAGTATCGTAGCCTGCAAATTTTTTCATATAACTCTGTATGCTCGTGCCATATCCATCTATAAATACATCACTACCATTGCTGC